>QNCA01000174.1 GCA_003644325.1 Planctomycetota bacterium | reverse complement strand
CAGAAAAAGTCAGTCAACTTGAGTAGATTAGTGACTGTCACCGTAAGGCCCGGCAAAATGAAAACTTATAGTCAAACATCCGGCATTGCCCGGAAAAAGTCAGCCGACTTGACTCAATAGAATACCGCTATTGCGAGAAAGGCGTAATGAACGGCGGTTCAGCCCATAACCCGAACGCAAAGAGCAAAACCCGCGCCCTGCGGGGAGAACTCGAAGTCCAGAAAGCCCTCTGGCGCGAACTGGTCGAGTGCGTCCCCTCCGGCGTGATGGTCCTGGACAAGGAAGGCCGTATAGTTCAGTTGAACCGGAACGCCACAAGCATGTTCGACATAGAGGCTCTTGATTGTGTCGGGCGCCACTACTCCCGGGTGGTCCCGGAGGACATCGCGCAGTCCTTCGAAAAGGCGCTTGCCGAGGTCGCCGAGAACGGCTACCTCATCAATATGCCCCTGCGACATCGCATGGACAAGGCCATCGAGATAAACCTGGGCCTGAACGCCACCCTGTTCGACGCTGACGGCGAGCCCCTCGTCATATTCGTCTGCCACGATCGGACGGCCGTGAACGAACTGGACCGCCTGCGGTTGCTGGACACGCAAAAGACGGAATCGGTCTCGCGGGTGGCGCACGAACTGAAAAATCCGCTGAGCGCCATCAAGGCCTACTGCGAGGTGCTCGCCGAAATGTACGATGAGGACGACACCGAAAGCGGCTTCGTCAAAGGTATCGATGAAGAGGCGGACCGGCTGCTCACACTGCTGGCGGAACTCCTGAACGTCTCCACCATCGAATCGGGACAACTGAAACTCGACCTGGACGAAATCGACCTGGTGGATGTGGCGAGGAACATCCTGCACAGCATGAATATGACGAACAAAGGCCACCGGCTGATCCTGCGCTCGGAGAAGGAGATGCCCCCGATTGCCGCCGACCCGCTGATGATGAAAGAGGTCATCACCAATCTCGTCTCGAACGCGATACGCTACTCCCCGGACGGCGGCGACGTAATCGTGGAGATTCGCAGGGAAGGCAAGAACGTGCGCCTCGATGTCGTCGACCACGGCCTGGGCATTCCCGCCGAACACCTTGCAAACATTTTCGAAAAGTTCTATCGCGTTTACATCCCCGGCCACGGAGACATTCCCGGCAGCGGGCTGGGACTGCCCATCGTCAAGGGCATAGTCGAGGCGCACAGGGGCAGCATAACCGTGAACAGCGTTCCCGGAAAAGGCTCCAGGTTCTCCGTGTTGTTGCCCGTCGCCCGCCCGTTCGATATAATGCGCGAGCGGTCCGCCCGGGAGCGGCAGCCCTTTGCGTAAATCCCCCGAGCGGGTCTGCGAGGGGGGCAGACGCCGCCCGCCCGAGTAGTGACTGTCACCTCTACGGAGCCGGCCTCGATTTATCGAGGGCGGAGCGTAGAAGGTGACCGTCGCCGCTCGAAATCGGTGAAGACCCCCCCAATTCCCACAAGGAGCATCGTTAATGGACCTGTTCGAATATCGAGACGGCACGTTATACTGCGAAGGCGTCAAGGTCCGCGACATCGCGGCCGAGGTCGGCACGCCCGTTTACATCTATTCCCGCGCCACCATCGAGCATCACTACCGCCGGGTGGAAGAGGCGTTCAGCGCCACCCGGCCCCTCATCTGTTACTCCGTAAAGGCCAACGGCAACCTGGCCGTTCTGCGCCTGCTGAAGGGGCTCGGCGCGGGGTTTGACGTCGTATCCGGCGGAGAACTCTACCGCGCCCTCAAGGCCGGCGCCGACCCGCGAAAAATCGTCTTCGCGGGCGTCGGCAAGACCGACCCGGAGATTCGACGGGCGCTCCAGGCCGGCATACTCATGTTCAACTCCGAATCTCTTGAGGAAGTGGAGAACATCGACCGCATCGCCGCCGCCGTCGGCCGCAAGGCCCCCGTGGCCATTCGCGTCAACCCGGACATCGACCCCGGCACGCACACCTACATCACCACGGGCAAGGCCGAAAACAAGTTCGGCGTCGATATCGCAGTCGCCGAGGAAATAGCCGCCGAAGTCTCGCGTATGAAACACGTCGAACTGATGGGCTTTCACTGCCACATCGGCTCGCAGATTACCGACATCGAGCCTTACGGTTTCGCCGTTCAGCGGATGTTGGAACTCTTCCAGAAATGCCGGGAATCCTACCCGCTGGAGTACCTCAACATCGGCGGCGGTTTCGGAGTTTACTACCGGGGCGGCGAGGCAAGGCCCGTGCGAGAGTTCGCCGATCAGATTATGCCCTTTGTCGAGGCATCCAGGTGCAAACTCATACTTGAACCCGGCCGCTTCATCGTCGGCAACGCCGGGGTGCTTGTTACGGAGGTGCAGTACGTCAAAGCCTCCGGCGCCAAAAGATTCGTCATCTGCGATGCCGGCATGAACGACCTCATGCGCCCCGCGCTCTACGGGGCGTTTCACAAAATATGGCCGGTCGAGGCCGACGCGGGACCGGAGCGCGCCGCCGGCGACCTGCCGAAGGCCGACGTCGTCGGACCCGTATGCGAGTCTGCCGACTTTTTTGCGAAGGACCGCCCCCTGCCGCCTCTGGAGCGCGGCGACCTCGTCTCCATCTTCACCACGGGCGCCTACGGGTTCACCATGAGCAACAACTACAATTCCCGCCCCAGGCCGCCCGAAGTTCTCGTCGAGGGAAACTCCCGGCGCCTCGTCAGGAAGCGCGAGATGTACGAAGACCTCATCCGCGGCGAAACGGCAAAATAACGGGAAAGGTCAGAGCCCTTTTCCTGTTATTTTCGCTGTTCGGATGATGGGCATTGACAAAGCGTCTCGCCGAAGTTAACCTTTGCACCTGAGTCCGGCTTCTATTCGAAGCGCGGCGCCATCCTGGGGGAAACACACACCACCTGCTCTTCGGGAGGACGTACCATGTCGTTATTCTGGCGAGGATACGCCGGCGTTCTTGTTGTTACTGTTTGCCTGTTCATCGGTTTCGGGGCCGATGCTGCCGCCCGGGACGACACATCCGCAGTTGAGCCGGAGCCTGCATCGAGCGATGTCAAGGCGCGACTGGAAAAACTCACGCAGATACAGCAGGACCTCAGGGACGATAAGCCCGCGAAGGCCGCCGAGAAACTCCGTGAGTTCGCAAAGGGGATGACACCCGAACTGGCCCTTGCGATAATAAGAGAGGTCGGCTACGAGCCCTTCGAGGACCTGATTGCGCAGGGCGGCGACTTCCGACGCACGGCGCTGAACATATCGGCCCTCGCGCGGCACGCGACCTTCAAGGAACTCACCGACCCCGAGGCCATAAGGGCCGCCGTGAGCGACTTCCTCGAAGGAGGCAGGAAATCCGGTCCCGCCTACCGGCTGCTCAAGGACAGGGTGGGCGAGTTCAGCGTTCAATACCTGCTCGAAGCATGGAACAAGTCCTCGGATTACGGCGTGAAGACGCAGATAGAGATGGTTCTTACTACCCTGGGTCCGCGCGTCGTGCCGCCGATGATAGCCGCGCTGGACACCGATGACGCCCTGCTCAAGATAGTCCTGATAGAAGTGTTGTCGAAGCACGGCGACTGGCGCGCCGCCGCAAAACTCCGCAGGATAGCCGCCGACGAGAACATGACCCAGGCAACCAGGCAGGTCGCCATGAAGGCATGCGACCGCATAGTCCGCGCCCACCTCGGCGCCGGCGCTGATAAATACTCCGCCGCACAACTGTACACCATGATCGCCGAGGATTACCTGGCAAACCGCTCCAGCAAAATCCGAAACGTCATACCGCGATACTACCTCAATGAAGGTACGAGGTTCTTTACATGGTCGATGCGGGACGGCGTCCTCGTTGCCAGACAGATACCTCGGTTCGCGTACAACTACGAGATGGCGATTACAATGGCCGCCCGCGCGATTGAACTGGACCCGTCCAATCAGCGTGCATCCGACGTAATCGTGTGCGCGCGGCTGGCGGAGATCGTGGGCGGACAGATAATCCTCGATTACGACGAGGCGATGAAGAACGAGATGCTGACGGAAGCGGAGCGCGATGCGATATCCGCCGCGCTCGACTCGGCCCGCGCCGGTCGGCCGAAGGCCCTGGCCCGCGGGCTGCGCTCCCTCTGCGGCGCGCTGCACCTCGCGCTGAAGTACCACCTCGATGCCGCCGCGGTCGAGTGCATCGACGCCATTGCCGCACTTCCCGCCGCCCCGTATACGGACTTCATCCCCGCCGACGAAAAGGAGGCCAACACGGAAGAGAAATACGGCGACTCCCTTACCCTCGCGCTCAGGGTCGGCGGCCGGAGAGTACGGTTCCGCGCGGCGATTGCGCTGGCCCGCATCGCCTCCTCGAAGCGGTTCGTGAATATGGAACTCGTGCCGGACCTGCTGCTCAAGGCCATGGAGGAAACCGGCGCGGTGCGCGTTCTGGTCGTGCACCCCGACGCCGAAACCCGCAACCTGCTGCGCTTGAGCCTCGGCGCCCTGGGTTACGAGGTAATCCTCGCAGGGGACTCCACGGAGGGCATTGCCGCGGCAAGAGATTTTCCCGCGCCCGACATCATAATAGTGCATAACAGGCTCGACCTCGGCACGGACCACTTCATCGTTATGCTCCGGGACAACAGGGCAACCTCCGAAACGCCGGTGCTCATCATCAGCCGGGGCGATGAGGAATCCCTCAAGGACGACAAAACCCGCTTCTCGT
>QNCA01000173.1 GCA_003644325.1 Planctomycetota bacterium | reverse complement strand
TTGGCTCTATTGTTCCTGCGGCGACAGTCACTAATCTACGACCCGTTCTCCCGATCCCATCGGGGGAGCGGCTCCGCAATTACTCAAGTTGACTGACTTTTTCTAACCTCGGTGACTGTCACCAATTACGGAGCCGTTCCGACCTTGTCGGAACGGATCGTAGATTGGTGACTGTCACCGTAAGGCGTTGTGAAACAGCAGATTATAATCAAGCACCCACCATCATCCAGAAAAAGTCAGTCAACTTGAGTAATTGGTGACCGTCACCGATTCGATCACCCCACACGGACACCACCTCCCCGGGCCCGCACGGGCCAGGGTGGCAGTTGCCCCGGCACGCCGCTCAATCGTTACGAATCTTTTATCGGGGGCATATCCTGCGAACAGCGGCTCCTCCCTCTGGACGCGCTCAACTTGACTTGCCTTCTCAAGACAAATACAATCGCATAAAGGTTCCGGGGACAAATCTTATCCGAGGAGGACGCGATGATTATCTCAAAGGAAGCCAAGATAGGCGCGGTGTTCTTCATCGCCATAGTTATCCTTGTGGTTTTCGCGGTTGCCGTGGGCGCCGTGCACGTGGGCGGCGGCCACACGATGGTCGTTTACTTCGACGAAGTCCTGGGGCTGGAGCCCGGCAACGACGTCTGGCTGTACGGCAACAAGGTCGGCTCGGTAAGCAGCCTCACGCACACACCGATAACCGGCCCCGACGGGAAACAGGCCTTCATGGTTAAAGTCGTGTTGAACCTCGACAACGAAATAACGCTTCACGATGATTACGACATAACCGTCATGGACAAATCGGTCGTCGGCGGCAGGGCCGTGGAGATAAAGGCCGGCACCCCCGGCAAGCGCGTGCACACGGGCGTCATATACGGCTCCTCGCGCGGCAACCCCCTCGCTTCGATGGGGAGCGAGTTCGGCAAATCGCTTGATACACTGAAGACCATGGGCCGGATTGCCGCGGATTTGCAGGAAGGCAAAGGCACGCTCGGCATGCTGCTGAACGACGAGAAACTTTACCGCGAACTCGTGAGTACCACGCGCGAAACGCGGGTGATGCTGGAAATGCTCACCGCCGAAGACAGCGCTTTCAAATCTCTGCTCGAGGACAAGAAACTGGCCGGGGATATCGCAGCCACGGCGGCGCAACTAAAGACCGCCGCGGAGCGCTTCGCCGCGCTTATGGAAAAGACCAACTCGCCGGATTCCCTCGTCCATCGCCTTGTTACGGACAAGGCGCTTTTCAGTCGCCTGGAGTCGCTGATGGAGAACCTCGACGAGTTCTCGGAGACGCTGCGCGCCGGCAAGGGACTCGGCAGGATGCTTACGGACGACTATCTCTACAACGAAATCGTTGGAATTACCGCGGAACTGGGGCGCACCGTAAGGGTCGCGCGTGAACTGATAGCCGAGGTGCAGCGCGACCCGCAGGTGCTCATCGCCGGCAGGCCCACCGGCAGGGAGTCATGGCTGGTAAGGCAGTTGCGCGGGGAAGATGGTACACTCTTCCCCCGCACCGTACAGGACGCGCGAAAACTCGTCCCTGGAGACTGAATCGGCCATATCCGCGAGGGATAGTCATGCGGCAAGAACAAAACACGCGGTCGCGCGCAGGCATTGTGCCGTTTCCGGGGCCGCTGGCGATGACGGGACGGGCGCTGGTAAGCGCCTGCCAGTCCGCCGGTGAGACCCTCGGACTGCTGGCCGCCACGATCGCCAATCTTCGCTTCCTTCCCACACGCGCCAGGGAAACCATCGACCAGATGTATTACTACGGCGTGAGCAGCATCGCGGTCAACTCCATCTTCGCGCTCTTCAGCGGCATGATACTGGCATTCAACAGCGGCCTTGTCCTCAGGGAACTCGGCATGAGCCAGGCAATCGGCAGCATCTCCGCCGTCGCCTTCTGCCGCGAGTGGGGCCCCATTATGACCGCCATCATACTCACCGCTCGCGTCGGCTCCAGCATGACCGCCGAAATCGGCACCATGAAAATCTCCGAAGAGATCGACGCCCTCGAGGTCATGGGCGTGGACCCCGTGCAGTACCTCGTTCTGCCGCGCGTGGCGGCCCTGGCGCTGATGACCGTCGCTCTGACCATGATAAGCGACTTTATCGGCATCGTAGGCTCCGCCCTCGTGGGCTACTTCCAGATAAACGTGCACTACCGCACCTTCTACAACGAGGCGGTATTGTTCCTGAGGTTCAAAGACGTTGTGTGCGGCCTGGTAAAGGCGTTCGTCTTTGGAGCGCTGATTGCCGTCGTCAGTTGCAGCCAGGGGCTCAGGACCACCGAGGGAGCCCGCGGCGTCGGCCGTTCCACCATGTACGCCGTCGTCTCTTCGCTCATTTTCATCATTATCATCGACCTGCTTATTACCAAGGCGTTCTTCATGTAGTAACACCGGAAGGGCAATGATACGACTGGAAAACGTGACAAAACGCCTCCTCGGCAAACTTGTCCTCGACGAAATGTCGCTCCATGTCAGGCGGTCTGAAACCTACGTCATCCTCGGTCCCAGCGGCGTGGGCAAAAGCGTCACTCTGAAACTCATCATCGGACTCATGAAACCCGACTCCGGCAGGATTCTCATCAAGGGCAACGATATCGCCGGCATGAACCGCAGGCGGCTGTTTGAATTCAGACGGATGTTCGGCTTTCTCTTTCAGTCCGGCGCGCTCATCAACTGGCTCAACGTATTCGACAACGTCGCGCTCCCCCTGCGCGAGGAGAGAAAAATGGCGGAAGACCAAATCCACGACGCTGTTCTACGACGGCTTCAACTGGTGGACCTCGAGGGAACCGAAGAGATGATGCCCGACCAGTTGAGCGGGGGCATGAAAAAGCGGGTCGCCATCGCCCGCGCCATCATCACCAATCCCGAGATAATCCTGTATGACGAACCGAGGACCGGCCTGGACCCTATAGTGGGGGAAACCATCAATCAACTGATACTCCGCTTGCAGGAGAAACTCAACGCCACCTCAGTCGTCGTCACGCACGACCTGCACAGCGCCTTCAAGGTAGGCAACCGCATCGGGCTGCTCGAGAAGGGCAAGATAATCGCCGAGGGCACCCCGGACGAACTCAGGCGCTCCAATGAGCCGGCCGTGCGGAAATTCATCGACGTCACCGCCGTCAAACCGTGATGCGTCACAGGGGCCGTGAATGAAACTCACAACGTACACGCCCGACATGCTGCCCGCCATTGTCGCGTTCTGGAACGCTTCATTCCACGAAAAGCGAAACTTCTTTCCGGTCACCGAGGATATCCTCCGTGCCAGGATATTCGACAAGAAGACCAGCGTGGAGCGGTTCGACCCGGAGCAATTCCTTATCGCCGTTGAAGGCGACCGGATAGCGGGCGCACTCCACTACCTCGTGCGGGGCGAGGAGATGTGCCGGGCGCTCGATGCGGACTGGCCGGGCGGCGAGCAGGGCTGCATCGCGTTCTTCCACGTGGCCGAGGCATTTCGCGGGCGCGGCATCGGGAGCCGCCTCTTTGAGACCGCGCTCCAGGCGCTGCAAGACACCGCGCAGGTGATAATCGACACCCGGTGCAACAATCCCTTCTACGGCAACAGCACCGGCCCGCGCACGCCGCTCTGGGGCCACACGGAAGGCATCGGCATAGAAGGCGACGATACGCGCACTACCGATTTTCTCGACTCGCTCGGCTTCACGGCGACCAACACCGCCCGGAGCCTCTTGCTCGACTTTTCAGAAGAGAAAGAGAAAAGGGTAGGCCCCCTTTCGCTTCCCCCGTGTGACTCTCTCCGCGTCCTTGAGAATGCACAACCGGCGCTCGGCGCGGAAATCGGGACGCATGTGCCGTATGACGACGACTGCGAATACACCAGCATTGCCTGCGTCAAGGACGGCCTCGCCGTCGGCGTAATCACCTTTTACGAAATGAAGGATGCGGATAGCAACAAGGGCGCGATTTATCTGCTGGAAGTGGAGGAGGAACACCGCAGGCAGGGCATCGGTCGGGCGCTGGTGGTCGCGGCGATAGACTCCATGCGCGAAAGGGGCTGGAAGAGTTGCGAGACCCTGACCATCCCAGCCCTCTCCCCCGGCGCAATCGCCATCTACGAAGCCCTCGGCTTCGAGCACGTCGCCCGCTGGGCCCTTTACTGAAAGACCGGACGCCACGGCATACCAAACATCTACTGAGAGACCGGACGCCGCGGCATACCAAACATCCTGCCTATCGCTAGACATGAACCTTCCGACTCGACTACGTTGAGCGGATTGATAAGGCCGACGCGGCCGATGCTTTCCGCCGGTTCGTCGACTCGCGGCGCCGCGTTGAATACGTAGAGGCCCCGGCCCTCCCCCTGCAGCCTGATTGATCTCATCGGGATATCTTGCAGCGTCGTCATTTTTGCCCGGCGCCTTGTCAACACCGGGCAACTCCAAGTAGGCTCTCTACGACGCGGCGGGGCTTATCTCGACGGTTTCATCGGGCCACAGTTCCATGAAGCCTGCGTTGCGCGGCGGTAAAGGGGTACGTTCCGGCAAATCGGCGGGAATATAAGAAAATTCATTTGGGAAGTCAAAGGTTTGTTATCCTGACGATGGGAAGGACCCCGGACATCGTACCCCCTTTGGTCTGCGCGCAATGAGCAGGGGGACGATGAAACTGGTGCGCGACCATCTGCGACTCTGTAACCGTAAATAATAACGGACACACGGCCGATAT
>QNCA01000172.1 GCA_003644325.1 Planctomycetota bacterium | reverse complement strand
TCTTTTACCGCGCCAGCAAAAAGACCACCTATTATCGCTTCCACGGACAGTTGCAAACCATGCGCCACCGCGACGCGCAGCGCTATTGCAACATCGATTACGACCGCGACATGGTAATCGTAGCCGTGACACGGGAAGAAGGCAACGAACGCGTCATCGCCCTCGGACAGTACAGTGTCTATCCCGCAACCGGCATGGCCGAGTGCGCCTTTCTCGTGGTGGATGAATATCAGAACAAGGGCATCGGAACATACATGCTGCACAGGCTTATCAAGATAGCGCGCGACAAGAACGTGAAAGGCTTTATCGCGGAGGTGCTGTTCGGCAACCAGGCCATGCTCCGTGTCTTTCACAAGTGCGGCTATGTCATCAAAAGCCGCGTAGAGGACGGGGTGTATCACCTATCCTTCACGTTCGATGAAAAAAGCAATCCGGTCATCTGAATATCTTGATAACTCAAGTTGGCCGGTTTTTTGCCGACATCGGTGACCGTCACTACTTTCTCAAGTTGACTGAGTTTTTGTTAACCTCGGTGACCGTCACCGTAAGGTGTTGTGAAACAGCAGATTATAATCAAGCACCCACCATCATCCAGAAAAAGTCAGCCAACTTGAGTAATTACGGAATCTCGTGAGCCTGTCGAACGAGATTCGTAGATTAGTAACTGTCACCGTAAGGTAAGGAGGGAGGGCATTGCGCCGTCAGGAATTGAGGAGCGTGTTTATACATTCGCCGGAATTTGAAAAGTACGAACTGGCGCCTCATCACCCGTTCAGGCCCGTTCGCTCGAAGGCGACTTACGACCTCTGCGCCAAATTAAACCTCCTCTCGCACGACTGGATTCAGGTCGTGAATCCGAAGCCGCTCGGCGTGGAATTCCTGCTGCTGTTCCACGACCACAAGTATATAGAATACCTGCAGGCCGCCGACAAAGGCAAGTTCTTTGACAAACTTATCGAGTTCAATCTGGGCACCGGTGAGTGCCCCGTATTTCGGGGGCTGTACGACTACGCTGCGCTTTGCGCCGGAGCGGCGTTCGAGGGCGTCCGTTCGCTGATAAAGGACAGGTGCGACATCGCCTTCAGCCCCATGGGCGGCCATCACCACGCCGGGAAAAGGCACGCCGAGGGCTTCTGCTACATCAACGACGTCGCGGTCATTATCACCTATCTGCTGCATCGCGGCATGCGCGTGGCGTACGTGGACCTGGACGCCCACCACGGCAACGGGGTGCAGGACGCATTCTACGAAAACGACCGCGTGCTGACCATATCGCTGCATGAAACCGGCGAGACTCTCTACCCCTGGGGCGGCCACCGTACCGAGACGGGCGAAGGGCCCGGGCAGGGATATAACGTAAACATCCCTTTGCCGCCGGCGACCGACGACGAAATATATATGGCGGCCTTCAGGGAAATCGTGCCGCCGCTTGTCGAGGCTTTCAGGCCGGACCTGATAATATCCGTGGCCGGAGCGGACGTCCTGGCGGTCGATCCGCTGACACACCTGAGCCTCACCAACAACGCCATGGCGGATGCCGCGGCCGTCCTGCGCGGCTTCTCGAAAAAACTTCTCGTCCTCGGCGGCGGCGGCTACGACATCGACGCGCTCGCGCGCGCATGGGCGTTGGTATGGGCCGTGCTCAACAACATTGAGCCGAAGGACGAGTACCTCGGCACGGTCGGCGGGGTATTCCTGGGCGAGACAGACGTCGAAAGCGGCAGCCTCAGAGACGCACACGTCTACACCACCGGACCGGATAAAAAGCGAATTAACAAGCAGGTAAACGATACCATTGACTATATTAAAAGAATAGTATTCCCCGTTCACGGACTTCGGTGACTGTCACCATTACGGAGCGCAGACCCCGACTTGTCGGGGGCCCGCTCGTAGATGGTGACTGTCACCGTCCCATAAAAAAGTCAGTCGACTTGAGTAAAACCTGACCCGCGAAACGCGGGCATTGAACCATAACACATTGGGAGGTTCCGGAGAGATGTTGAAGATTAAAACAGCAGTCATAAGCGTCAGCGACAAGGGCGGAATAGTGGAATTCGCGAAGTTCCTCGCCGAATCGGGAGTGGAAATCATCTCCACCGGCGGCACGGGGAAACTCCTCCGGGAAAACGGCATCTCCGTCACGCCCATCCGCGAAATCACCGGTAACGAAAAAGACGACTACTTCGACGGCCGGATGAAAACCATCAGTTTCAACTACGAAAGCGCCCTCCTCTACAAGCGCGACAATCCAAAGCACGTCGAGCAGGCAGGCAAACTGGGCATACCGCGGATAGACATGGTCGTCTGTAACCTCTACCCCTTCGAGGCGGTCACGCGGGGACTGTCCCGGAATTACGGAACCGACCCCGATAAGTCGGGGGCGGTTCGTAGATTCGGGACTGTCCCCGAAGCAGACCTGGACAAGGCCGTCGAAAACATCGACATCGGCGGCCCCTGCATGATCCGCGCCGCGGCGAAGAACTACCGCTCCGTCGCCACCGTGGTCAACCCCGCCCGCTACGGGCGAATCATGGACGAGATGAAGAAGAACGACGGCGCCCTCGGCGAGGACATCCTCGAAGAACTCATGATAGAGGCATACGAACGCACCGCCGACTACGACGCCGCCATACACGAGTTCTTCGCCCGCTCGTTGAAGGAACAGCAGGTCAAGCGCCTCAAATACGTCCGCGGCGAGCAACTGGGCCGCTACGCGGAGAACTGGCACCAAAAGGGCTGGCTCTACCGCGACCCCGCAAGCGACGAACCCTCGGTCCCCGGCGCCCGGCAGATACACGGCGGCCCCATGGGCTACAACAACTACGTCGATGCGGAGGCCGCGCTCAACTCCATGCTGGAACTGCACGGGACAACCGCCGTCTCCATCATCAAGCACACCAACCCCTGCGGCTACGCCACCGGCGCGACGCTGCGCGAGGCCTTCGAGCGCGCCTGGCAGGGAGACCCCGTCTCATCGTTCGGCAGCGTTATCGCCGTCACCAGGCCGTTCGACCTCGACTGCGCGAAGTTCATCGAGGACAAATTCGTGGAAGTCATCCTCGCGCCTTCCTTCGAGAAAGACGCGCTGGAATTCATCCAGGGCCTCGGCAAGACAAAAGCCGGCCTGAGGCTGCTTGAATACGGCGAGGCGCGGCCGCTCGACCCGCGGAAGCACAACATCCGAGGCGTCACCGGCGGACTGCTGGAGCAGGAACGCGACACGCTGTTTTACCTGTGCGATTCCTTCGCGGAACTCGTCAAACCCGCCGCCGAACACACCTGCGCCAACAGCGGCAAGAAGTTGAGGGTCGGCGTCGTGACGAAGGGCGCGCCGCCCGCCGAGCGCGCGGGGCTGTTCGACTTCGTGCTCAGGCACGTCAAGCACGTCAAGTCCAACGCCATCTGCATCGCCCGCGAATACGAACCGGGCAAATACCAGATACTCGGCATGGGCTGCGGCCAGCCCAACCGCAAGGACTCGGTGATGCTGAGCGGTATGCGCGCGCGCGACAACCTGGCGCTTGAGGCAAAGGCCAAAGGCGTTGACAACGTAGAAGAATACGTAAACGCGGAAATGGCGGGCGACCATGTGGTCCTCGCCTCGGATGCGTTCTTCCCCTTCCGCGACGGCCTGGACAACGCCGCGAAGACCGGCGTGAAATACGTGCTGGAGCCCGGCGGCTCTATCCGCGACGCCGAGGTAATCGCCGCCGCCGAGGAGCACGGCATCTGCCTGATGTTCACCGGCGTGCGCAAATTCACCCACTGAGCCGAAACCGAGGTTTTGTGCAATACTGTCCGGCGCGGGGTCTGCCGTGAAAAATTGGTGACAGTCACCAATTTAACTTTACTAACCTCCAATATATGATAGACTTAAATTGGTGACTGTCACCAATTAATTGCTAATTAATTACCGAAGGAGGCGAGATCATGAGTCGTAGAGCGAGAATCGTTATCCCGGATTATCCGCACCACCTTGTGCAAAAGGGCAACAACAGTCAGAATGTATTCCTCGAAAGGAATGACTATCTGAAATACCTCGAACTCCTCGAAAAAAATGCCAGAAAATACCGCGTCAAAATCCTGGCGTATTGCCTGATGCAAAACCACGTGCACCTGCTCGCCATTCCCCTGCTCGTTGAAGCCCTGGCCGAGATGATGCGCGCCGTTGCCGGCGGATACTCGCGCTACTTCAACAACAAGTACGACAGGAAAGGCCGCCTGTGGCTCACTCGATTTTTCTCTTCCGTAGTTGATGCGCAAGCCTACCTGTGGACTGTAGCGCTCTACGTAGAATGCAATCCGGTGCGCGCAGGGATCGTGGCGAGAGCAGAGGACTGGGAGTATTCGAGCGCGCGGTATCACGTTCTCGGCAAACAGGACCTTATTGTTGATGAACCCCTCTTCGATGAATCGGACATGCATGAATACCGCAGACTTTTGAAGGAAGGTCCTCCCGCGGACGAAGTTGAAGAGATCAGGACTCGTACTTTCGCTTCAAAGCCAATTGGCGCCAGCGAGTTCCTTTTGCGGCTTGCCACTTCGTTCGGATTTGCCCCGACACGGAAGGTTGGGCGCCCCAGGACTATCTCCCTGACAAAAAATTGGTGACAGTCACTATTTATAATGTCATAAATGCATTAAAATGAGGTAGATAAATTGGTGACTGTCACCAATTTTTAGCGCTCAGCCCTGAATATTACTCAAGTTGACTGACTTTTTCCGGATGATGGTGGGTGCTTGATTA
>QNCA01000171.1 GCA_003644325.1 Planctomycetota bacterium | reverse complement strand
CTAACATATTATTTTATTGAAGATTGCCTGGTTAAAGAACCGCGAAAGGCGGCTGTCACCAATTACCCATTCGGACCCTGACGGGTCCTCAGGGCGAGGACCCGGAACGGGCGGAGCGCAGACCCCCTGATTTATCAGGGGGGCCGGCTCGTAGATTGGTGACTGTCACCGTAAGGCCCGGCAAAATGGAAACTTATAGTCAAACATCCGGCATTGCCCGGAAAAAGTCAGTCAACTTGAGTAAAGTTGATTTCGGTCCGTACGGGCCGTAAGGCCGTTCATGTGTCTGACCCGGCCTGCCGCCCGGGACCCGCTTTTATCCTGAAAGGCTTGAAGGCCTTTCCCTCGCCGCGAAAGAATTTCCCGAAGAACTCGTAATACTGCAAGCGCATGCACTGTATGCTGGCCACCAGCCCTTCAAGGGCGATAACCAGGATGTTGCCCAGGACGACAACCGGCCACTGAATAGCCGGCATGTCGATTGACTCATACATCTTCCAGATGGCGTAGCACAGGCCCGCATGCGCAAGGGCGAACCCCGCCACACGCAGGAAAGAGGCGGTGTTGGCCAGGTACGCTATCACCGTTTCCAGCACCGCCACCAGCGCCTCCATGATGGTCGTGATAAGGCCGCCGCCTTCGCCCGAGGGCTTCTTTGAAAAAAGGAAGTGAAGCGGCTCCGACAGGAATATGAGTATCAGCGGCACTCCTACCACTATCAGTATCAACCAGGAAGGCGCACCGCCGAAGACGGTGAGTAAAATGGCGCTCGCCAGCATTCCCCAGTAGAAGATGAGCCCGACCAGCCCGAACTTGTCCAGCGTCCCCTGGTAGAATCTCCTGCGGCCGAACCGGTTCACCACGTTGAGTATCACGCCCGCGCTCAGCAGCACAATGCCCGAGATGACGGCGATTGCAAACAGGCGAGTGACATCCTTCATCGGATCGAGCGTGAGGCCCTCTACGTGCAGCACGCCCTCCTTGCCGAAGACGCTGCCGTACAGGAAACTGCCGAAGATCATCGCGGAAATACCCGCCGCGACAAGAATGAAGCCGAAGTCGCGGATGAACTCCTTGTCACCCTTCCAGCGCAGGAAGATGCCCAGAACCACGAGTACCGCCCCCTGGCCCAGGTCCCCGAACATCAGGCCGAACAGCACGAGAAAACTTATCGCCACGAAGGGCGTCGGGTCTATCTCTCCGTATGTGGGCAGGCCGAAATTCGACACCAGTATCCGAAACGGCTTGAAGAAGGGGTTCAGCCTTGCCTTTACCGGAATGGCGGCCTGCGAGGCGTCGCCGAAAGAGACCCTGTGCATCCTCACCATCGCGCGCCCGGCCGTGACGGCGAGCAGCCTGTCGCGCAGCCTCGGCGCGTCGGATGTCGGCACCCATCCCGCCGCGACACAGGTGAAGTGCGTCTTGCCGAACTGCGCCATTGCGCGGTACAACGCTATCTCGGTCTCCAGCGAGTTGCGGTACCCGGCTATCTCCCGCCCGACGGAGTCCGCGATACCGCGGAGTTTGGAATCTATCTCCTCGATTTTCTTGAGCAGCGCCAGGCGGCTTTCGCGGTGCTTCTGCAGCGCCACGGCGGGGTCCGCGCCGCCGGTGTCGGGCGGCTCCTGCCGGGCAAAGCCGAGTTTCTCCAGTGCGGTTTGCAGCGCGAAGCGCTTTTTGCGCGAGACTATCGCCGCGACGAGTTCCCGGTCGTCGCGCCGGTCCAAGGGCACCACCACCGCGAAGTCCGCTTCGCGCGCCAGTTGGTTGACCTGGTCGAGCCTGAGCCATCCCACGCGCATCGTGACGAACGACAGCCGGTCCGGGGCGAACGCCTCCGCGGGCAGGGGCGCGAGCGACTCCAGGTCTTCTTCCTGGCGTCGGAGGTTCCCGGCCATTTGCACGGCCTTGTCGCGCTCCTCGCGCAGTTTCCCGACGCGCCCCTCCAGCGCGCCTATGCCGCGCCTGATCTCCGCAAGGGGAAAGGCGCGCTCATATTTCCCGTCCGGCTCGGGCTTGAGTCCCAGTGGTTCCTGCAGAGCGATTACTCTGCCGAGCAGCATTTCCGACTCCGCCCGGCGGTCCGCTGTATCTACGGCTTCGAGCAGGTCGCCGCTTTCCGCGGAGCACGCCGGCATGAGGTGCGTGCACCCCAAGCGACCCAGTTCGGTGACGGCGGCGCGGAGGTCGCCCTGGAGGACCACCACGTCGATGCGCGTCATTTCTTCGGGCCTAAGCATTTTCCCCGCCCGCCGTAATCAATCTGCCCCGCGCCTCTTCCGCCGAGAGCCCCAGTCTTATGGCCTCCCCCAGGCGCAGGACGTCCTGAAGTTCAAAACGTTTCAGGTAGTAATATGCAACCACCGCGCCGAAGTCGAAAATCGACGCGGCGAACTGTTTCCGCGCGGTGCGATAAAGGTACCGTGCGCACGTGTCCTCGATATCCGCCACGGACCTGATTGGCAGGCCCTCGGGATTTATCGGCTCAAAATGTGGAATCGCGTCAAGCAGGGTCTCCACGGGGTTCTTCGCGAAGTTGCCGACGTAATTCTTGCCTTCGAAAGGGCCGTACGGCACGACGAGGTCGCTGAAGATGTCCGCGGGCAGCTGGTAGGTCTGCACGCAGCGCAGCGTGAAGACGATGTCGTAGCAGAGGACCTCGCGCTGAATCATGGGCAGGCACGCGGCGCGGTTTGTGCCGAAGAGCGCCCGCGCGCGACCGAGTGCCTCGATGTAATACGCCTTTTCTATCGCGGCCTCGAGAAAGAATACCTGGCCGTGCTGAATATACCTGTGCATTACCATCACCAGCGCCCCCGCGAAGCGCTCCTCCGGGACGAACGAAGCCAGCGCCCCGACGTCCTGCGCCCCGAGCATGTCCCGTACCGGCAGGGAGTATTCCTCCGGCATGGGCACCAGGTCCTTTTCGATTTGCTCCAGCGGTATTTTCCTCGCCCACGCCCGCATGACCACCTTCAGATTCTCCACCTGGTATCTGCGCACGAGCCATTCGAACAGGGCTCTGCGCCCGCCGCCCGTGAACTTCAATACGCTCAAGAGGTCCTCGACGTGTCGGGTAATGACGGCGCGCTGCGCCTCCGAGGGGAGCATTTCCCCGGTGGTGCCGAGGACCTTCTGGTAAAGAACGAGGGGCGACTCCAGGAAGGCGAGTTTGGCGAGTTCCGCGCCGGCGAGTATCCGCGCCTTCAGGGCGCGGATTTTCGCCGCCAGGAAGGCGGGGTCGGTTACCGGTTGCGGTTTTTCAATCTGCAGGGTCATAAGTTCCGCGGCTCAAGCGGACATGGGTTCAGGTTGCGCGGCTCACTCCGGAGGTTGTTCCGGTGCGAGGGCCTTACTGACCAGTTCGACGGCTTTCGCGCGGCGGGCCTTGTCCACTGCGGCGGCCTTTTTCGCGGCGCGGGCCGCTTCGTCCAGATATTTTCGCGCGGCTTCCTTCGCGTCGGCGACGGCCTGCTCTATCAGGCGCGCGGCCTGCTCTTGGGCGCGGGTACGCGCATCTTCCACCATCTTGCGTGCCTCGTGCCGGGCGTCCTCAATGACCCGGTTCGCCTCCTGCTCGCCGCGCTTCACAATCGCCTTGGCCTCTTCCTCCACCCTCAGTATGTTTCTGATTACTTCATCCATGGAATCACACGGATACTCCGCAGTTGCGGTCATGCCGCAGTGAAAGTCGCATTGACACGTCGCCGTTCCGGCGGCCGCTCGAGGTGTCGGACGTTGAAGCGCCGGGGCGGGTGCGGGCAGGCGGATGCCCCCCGGTCACAGCCTGTCTGGGCAGGCTCTCAGTCAAATGCCGCGAATGATTTCCAGGACCTCCCCGGGCGTCCCGGCATTGAACAGTTTGTTGCGGGCGGTGGGGAACTCGAAGATTCGCGCGACCTCCGCCAGCGCCGCCAGGTGCGGTCCGGGATTGTCGGCCTCGGCCAGCAGTAGGAACACGACTTTGACCTGCTCGCCATCGATGCTGTCGAACTCTATCCCCTCCGGCGCTATGCCCACTGCGCCGGTAAGGGCGGTGATGGATTCGTGCTTGGCGTGAGGAATCGCCAGACCGTGGCCTATGCCGGTGGTTTGCTTCTTCTCCCTTTCCATGACGGCCGTCAGCGCGGCCTCGCGGTCGGTTATCCTGCCGGCTCGCACCAGGACATCTATCAATTCTTCGACGGCCTCTTCCTTGTCCTCGCTTTCGAGGGGTACCTTGATAACGCTTTCGTCAAGTATTTCCAGTAGTTTCATCGCTGCTCTTTCAAATGCGGAGCGCTTGATGAAGAAGTCATAAGGCGAAAAACTTACTACCAGCCCATTCCGATGTCAAGCAAAATATCCCCGTGGGAGCATGTAAGCATGTAAGAATCTTGAATTTTCACATCGTTGCCGGGTTCCGCGCGGTGACAGTCACCGTCGCTATTGACAGGGAGCGGTGTCTCTGGTAGTTTCACCGTTACACAACGGCGTATCTGCCTGTGCGACAGGATGAGGAGGCAAGAGCGTGGGCGAAGAAAAGGGACTTACGCATTTCGATGACGAGGGCAGGGCCCGCATGGTGGATGTGTCCGGGAAGGACGCGACGGAGCGGCGGGCCGTGGCGGCGTGCACCGTTGAGATGAAGGCGGAGACCCTTGAGATGCTCCTCAAGGGGAGAATGACTAAGGGCGACGTGTTTCAGGTAGCGCGCGTGGCCGGCATAATGGCCGCCAAGCGCACGCCGACGTTGATACCGCTGTGCCACCCCAT
>QNCA01000170.1 GCA_003644325.1 Planctomycetota bacterium | reverse complement strand
CCCGTCCTGCCGTAGCCCGCGAGGCAGTGAACGACAATCGGTTTTTTCTTTTTCTTCATCCGCGATGTAAACCGCACGAACTCGTCGATTTGCTCCATCGTGGGTGCGGTGAAATCCCGGATGGGGATGTGCTTATACTCGAACCCGAATTCCTTCACCAGCGATTCTTGAAGTGGCGCCATGGTCAACGAAACAATCGCCCCGATGCCCTCGTCCTTCAGGAACTCGAGGGCTTTACGCAGATTGTGCGGTCTCCCCATCCCCCCTATTTCGTTTGGTATGAGCCAACTGAAGTCCCTGCTCATGTTCGCTCCTCGCGAGAACCTCAAGCCATCTCGCTCAACATCGTTAGAATCATGTGCGCCATCGAGAGCAAATCGAGCGCGTTGTGGTCGAGTATGTCCCTCAACGGCGCCGTATTGCCCGTCTTCAGGTAGTTTTCGAATGCCCGCGGAATAGCCTCGCTCGGAATCTCTCCGACCAGTCTTCTCACGCCGCGGATTCGCGTCTCTATGGTTCGCAACTTGCAATCGCGCAGGTAACGCTTCCAGCGCCGCCGCGCCTCGTGGAGCAGGTCGAAGTGCTCATCGAGCGGGCGGAAGTTGATTCCGTTCGCCCTCGCCCTCTCGACCAGCGCGGGTATGTCGAATGTCTTGCCGTTGTACGTTACCAACATGTCAAAGCCGTCCATCATCGCCGCGAGGTGCTCGATTATCGCGCGTTCCTCGGAGTAATCGCGGGCGAGAAGTTGTTGGATGCGCAGGCTGCCGCCCCGTTCAAACATGGTTCCGATGAGAAACACGGGCGCGCCGATCGTCCCGCCCTTCTCGATATCCAGATAGAGCAATCCCTCGCGGCTGGCGCGGAGGAACCTCCTGAAATCGCGATGCTGATGCCGCTCGGGAACCCGTCTACTGAGCGCCTCGATATAGCACGCAAGAAATTCCTCGTGCCGGTCGTAGAATTCGCTCAGGTGCCTTTCAATCAGATAGAACCGCCCCGAGGGAGTTTCCACCTCCCTACCGGATGCGATGGCGTCGAGTCCTACCGGGCGGGAATCCCGCTGCGCACCGGCGATGATGTCTTTCACCGACTTTTTCAGTTCCTCGAATTCCATGCGCACCATCGCGAGAAACCGATTGCCGCTACAAGTTTAACCTTCCGCACGGTCGCTGTCAATCCAACCCGCGGCGCTTCGGTTGACAGGCGCGCGCGCCTGCCGTAAAATACCGTCGAGGACAGGTTTCCAAGGTGTTGTGAGGTGAACGATGATAAAGGCGACCCAGGTTCGACCCGGACATGTCATAAGAGTTGACGGTGAGCTCTATCTCGTGACCGAGACCACACATGTGACGCCCGGAAAGGGGGAAGCGTGCATCCAGACCAAGCTGAAACGCCTCAAGGACGGCACGACCGTGCCGAGACGCTTCGACCCGACCGAGCGCATTGATAATGTCTTCGTAGAGAAGCGCGAGATGGAGTTCCTTTACGAGGATGGTCGGGTCGGCGTTTTCATGGACTCCAAAACATACGACCAAATCGAAATTCCTCTCGACCAAATCGAGCAGCAACTCAAATACATGGTTCCGAACTGCAGCGTTTCCGTGTCCTTCTGCGACGGAAAGCCCGTGTCCGTGGAGCTCCCGACTGCGGTTGTTCTGGAAGTTGCCGAAGCAGCCCCCTACGCCCGGGGCAATACCGTGACCAATGTAATGAAGGACGCGAAGTTGGAAACGGGCATCGTCATCAAGGTGCCCCACTACATCGAGGCTGGCGAAAAAGTGAAGGTGGATACGCGCACGGGCGAGTTCATCGAGCGCGTGAAATGAAGCCGCCTGACAATCCCCATCGGGAGACCAGCGCTCCCGGATACAGGAAGTTGGTTTACTGGGTGGAGGCGGCGCAGACCCGGTGCCTCGAGGATTACGCCCGGCAAAAAGGCAAACGCCTCTACCGCGCCAGAAGGCGCCCGTGCGAGGTCTTGTTCCATCGAAGGGAGCTATGCATGTGCGCCCCCGAGGTCTGGAGCAGGGACTGCCGCAGACAGGGTTCGTGGTACCGCGAATCGGATAAAGCGGGCAAGTTCCTCGTGGTGTCGAACTTCCCCCTGGACGACCTTGCCGATTTCGCCGACCGTCTCGAATGTGTGATTGGGATTGTTCGCTTCCATCCACCGCGAAGGGCTTCCCGGGAAGACGCCGAACGGCTTATGAATCATCCGGAATTTAAGAGCGTAGTTCCGGCGGGCTGGTTCGACCTCACGGACGAGGAGCGGAAAAATATCAGACGCTATTTGGACAGCAAGGGTATAGCCGACAGCGTTGACGAGGTCTTCAAATTTTACACCGCTAATCACGCCAACTTCATTGTCCTGGATTTCCATATTGATGAGGGGGGAGAGAAAATCCCGTACTCCATAGCGGATGAACCTTATGTTTGTTCCGCATGTGTGGAGCTTTTCGGAGTGCTTGGGATTCCCTCCGCAAAGGGCTATTTGATGAAATGCGCGGGGCTTTTCTATGTCGAACTCGGCGAGGGGGAATGGCTCTGCGTCGAACAGCGCCGACGCCTTGTCGGAAAATAGAATCGCCTTCAACAAAGTTCGAAGTGGAAAACTCCCTTCTCGCGTGTATGAGAGCAGCCTTCCGAGGAATACGAGCGGTCCTCCCGGGCATGGTGACAGGAGAATGACAATGAAAAATCCAACACGGGTCTGGATAGTCCTTTTGGGCGCCGCGATGGTTCTTGCGGCTTCCGTGTCCATGTCCGTTCCGCCGGAGGACGGTCCCATGTTTTTGACCGACACGCACGGCGCGTCGGGCGTAGCCCATGCGCTGCTCGAGCTTTCGACCGTTTATCCGGAATACGACAGGTACTGGAAGGGCGCGCTGGACTGGTTGATTTCCGTTGCGGAGAGGGACGAGCGGGGACGGATGACCTGGCGGTTTTCGGCATCCGCGCCCGAGGGGCATCCAAATCGCCGCATCAACTTGCCCGGCGTTTGTCACATCATCCGCATGTTTGTCGAAGGCTACCGACGAACCGGCGACGAACGATACAAGGAAGCGACTATCGCCGGGGTTCGCTGGCTCACAGAGGTCGCGATGCTTAAAAGAAAGACCCGGCTCGGTCTCGGCTGTGGCTGGTCGCACTCTTACCGCCCCGGCGACACGAGCCTCGGTTTATTGGCGGGTCACTCGCATGGGCTGGGCAATTTCATCAGCACTATGATTGAAGCCTATAGCATCGAACCGGACAAGAGGCTGGAAACCGTTTTGAAGGGTATCCTGATTAACTTGCGACTTCGCGGCAAAACCATCGTAAGGGACGGAAAGGTGATGTTCGCCTTCCCGAAGCGAAACAACGACAGGATATTCGAGACGGGATACTGCTACGGACAGGCGGGCATTGCCGTACCGCTGTACGACCTCGCACGGGAGTTTCCCGATATGAAGTTATCGGACGGGACGACCCCTCTTTCGATGGCGAACGCGAACTTGCGCTATTTGATGGATGTTGCGGTAAGGTACGGCGACGGCTATGTTTGGCCCTACATGCGTCACGAAAAGAGAAGCATGAACATCGGCTATGGTAGTGGGACGGGTGGAATCGGCTGGGCGTTTCTGAAGGGTTTCGAAGCCAATGCCGGGAGCGATCCCGCCTTTGCGGAGGAGTGTATGAGATATGCACGCGGGGCGGCTGAATTCGCTGTGGAGCTTATCATGAGGATTCCGGAGACGGAGCCCTTCCCCCAGCCCGGCGGAGCGGCGGGATTCGGTGTCTGTGGAGGTAGCAGCGGCGGTTGTCACTTCTTGATGCTTTTCGCATCGAAAATTCGCGAGAAAGACCCGGAATTCGCCCGCAGAATCGATGCCGCCATCGAACGAATCGGAAAGCGGCTCATAGTAACCGCACGCGACACAAGGGGCACGCTGGTTTGGATGAGAGACGAGCGAACCGTTAATATGGCTCTCGATTACGGTCAGACGGGCGTCGTTCTCGCCCTTACGAAAATCGGTCGCTATTTGAAGAACCGCGAGTTTCTCGAAGCCGCGCGCAAAGGTGCGGACTTCGCAGCGAAGCAAGCGGTTCCCGAAAACGGCGGCTACAAATTTCCGCTCCGCGTTGCCATTTTCGATTAACCGGCGCGGGCTACAGCACAATGACACAAGCAGCGCGCTCGGCTTGGCGAAGCAGCTCACGCACGGAGAACGGCGCCCTCGGTCGCTGACTGAACCAACTTCGCGTAGCGGGCGAGCCAGCCGTGTAGCGCGGGTCTTCGCGGCAGCCTCCACGCGCGCTTCCGCTTCTTCAGCTCCGCCTCGGAGACCTTTACATTGACAACCCTTCTCGGGATGTCAATCTCGATGATGTCGCCGTTCTTCACGAGCGCAATCGGACCGCCCTCGACCGCTTCGGGGCAGACATGCCCGATGGACGGTCCCCGCGTGCCGCCGGAGAAGCGACCGTCGGTGATGAGGGCGACGCGCTTGCGAATCTCCGGCGGATAGCCGCTTATCGCGGCGGTGGGGAAGAGCATCTCCGGCATCCCCGGACCACCCTTCGGTCCTTCGTAGCGAATGACGATTACATATTTCTCCCTGCCCTTCATGACCTCGGGCAATCTGCGGATGGTCTCCATCGCTTCCTCTTCCGAATCGAAGACCATCGCCTTTCCCCTGAAGCGCTGCAAGTCGGGGTCAACGGCGGACTGCTTCACCACGGCGCCGTCGGGTGCGAGGTTGCCGCGCAGGATGGCGAT
>QNCA01000169.1 GCA_003644325.1 Planctomycetota bacterium | reverse complement strand
TGGTGTGCGCTCGCGCCTGGGCGGTGGGACTCGGCACGTACGAAACGCAGTCCAACGGCGAAGCGTTCGTCCGTCACGTGTACGAAGACTACAACTGGAGTTACTTCAACATCCGCGCCGGCGGCATCACCTTTTACGGAGGATTCCTGCCGGCCGCGGTGGTGATCATCCTCCTGACGCTGCACCGCGGCTACAATGTGTGGAAGACAGCCGATATTATAATGCCCTCGGCGATGCTGGGGCTGGCCTTCGGGCGGATAGGCTGTTTCCTGAACGGCTGCTGTTGGGGCAAGATCTGCGAGGGCGGTTTCTGGAGCAATTTCGCGGTGCGGTTCCCAAAAATTGAGGAAGGCGGAGAGCTCATCGGCAGTTTCGCTTTCAGGAGTCACCTTGAACAGGGGCACGTGGAACGGCTGGTGGGTCCGCAGACCTCGCTGCCGGTTGTCCCCACGCAGATAATGTCTTCGTTCTTCGCGTTCGCGCTGTTTCTGTTCCTGAGTTGGCTCATCCGGCACAAGCGCAATCATGGCGAGGTGCTGGCGGCGGGTTGTGCGCTGTACCCGGTGGGGAGGTTTATCGTGGAGTTCTGGCGCGCGGACAACACCCCGAAGTGGTTCGGGCTGACGTTCTCGCAGAACATGGGCATGGGGGTCTTTGTGCTGGCGGTTGCCTTCTTCGTCTTCCTGAGGCTGAAGAAGCGTGCCCCGGAGGAAAAAATATCGAAACAGGCGGGGCAGCCGGCGGCGGCTAAATCCTGAGCGGCTGAAGCGCCCCTTCTTCGCGAAGGAGCCCTTGCTCGAGCATTTTCAGCCGCATGTAGATGGGGCATTCCTTGTAGTGCGAGCCGCACAGGCTGACCGCGCGCTCGATGTTTCGCAGATTGAGAATCTGCAGGCAGCGCCTGTCGCCTTTTTCTATGTATGGACACATGGTTGAACCCCTGGATTCACAAGTTTGCCGGGTTAGCGCTATCTAATATTTCGGATGGATACGGGGACGACTTGAGCCGTTTTGAAAACATGCGAATTTGATATGAAGGAACGAGACCGGATAGACGTCAGAATATGCGGGACCGGCGGGCAGGGAATAGTAATGGCGGGCAACATACTGGCCGAGGCCCTGCTGCGCAGTTATGAGTTCGCGACCAACTCGGCCTCCTACGGGCCCGAGGTGCGCGGCACCAGCGTCCGCTCCGACGTGGTATGCTCACAGAAGTGGATTGATTATCCGCGAGCGGACAGCCCCGACTGGGTCATCGCCCTCGCACAGAAGGTCTATGATGCAGGCGCCGGAGATTTCGGCGATGACTCCGTGGTGCTGTATGACCCGGCGCTGGTTGAGCCGTCGGCAAGATGTCCGGCGCGGCACGTGCGGATACCGGCGTCGCAGGCTTGCCTGAACCAATTCGGCGATTCGGCCAACGCCAATCTGGCCATGCTGGGCGCGCTGTCCACATTCGGAGTCGTACCGGAAAAAGACCTGGAAACGGCGGCCGTCGCCAGGCTGAAGATGCCCGAGAAAATCGGCGGCGCGCTCCGCCTCGGGCGCAGACTGGCGGAGGGTTGACGGGCCTTTCAACGATCGGCGTACGAGCGCCTTGGAGGCATGGTCCTCGATTGCAACCAGACCGGGAGGCACCAAAATGAGAACGACACATTCAGGCAAGGCCGCCGCAGCGGCTTTCTTCATCGCGGTTTTGGCCGCACTGCTCGCGCCCCGACAGGTCGGGGGGCAAACGGACGCGGACGAGACTAGGCCGCCCAAACTCACCTATAGTTTCGAAAACCGGACCCTGACGGCGCTCAATAAGGATGGCAAGGAGGAATGGTCGCACAGATTCAAAAGCGACATAGTGAAGGTGACGCTGGAAGAGGATTACCTGTTCGTAATCACGAAAAAGAACGTCGCATTGCTCACGCCGCTTTCCGGCACGGAACGCTGGACTTTCAGGGCCGATAACATCAAGAAACTCGATGTGCGCAAACCTCGTGTGCTGGCCTCGGGAGACAGGCTGATAGCGGCCATCGACATCGTCGACGGGACCCCCGACTGGCGCTTCAGGACGTCCGGTAGCATCGAATCATACGTCATTCACGACGAGCGTTTCATGGTGGTCAAGACCGATAAACGCGTGGCGGCGCTCGACTACGGCAACGGCAAAACACTGGTCAGCACCAGCCTGTCGCGGGCCGACGAGTACCTCAAGTCCCAGGCCCTGGGACCGGTGCTGGCGCTGCACTTCAAGGACAAAATCAGGCTGTGGAACACCGGCCGCAAGAGGGAATTGCCCGAAATCAAGAGGCAAAAAGTAGAGGACATGCGCGGGAAGGAACTTCCAAAAGCCCTGGAGTACCTGCGCGACAGGGTTACATCCCGCAAGGAAAACGACAGGGTCGCGGGCATGGTGTCGCTCCTCTTTATGAAAAACAAGAACGGCGTCCTCCTGGTGCGCGCGGGCCTGGGCGCGGAAGACGATGCCGCGAAATCCGCCGTCCGGGAGATAATGCTGGCGATGGCGGAATACTCCCGCGAAAGCGGCTTCCTCGGCCGGGCGACCGAGGGCATCCTGGAGGAACTGGCCGCCGCCGACACCTCGGGAGAAATCGAAAGGGCGTTCTACTCCGCCTATTATGAGAAATATGCCTATGAACTTCCGGAACCCGAAACGGTCCTGAAAGTCATGATAGTAATGCTGAAATTCGCCGACAGGGACGGCAAAGACCGCGCAATCAAGAGCCTTGAGCAACTCACCGGCAAGACCCTTGACTACAAGCCGACCGACAGCCTGAAGGAAAGAAACCAGGCCGTCGGGAGATGGGAGAAGTGGCTCAGCGCCCACCGGGGCAGATTCGCGTGGGATATACCCGGCCGCAAGATCAAGATACGCGAATAGGAACGAGAATGTCGAAGAAGAACCGGAAACGACACCATACCGCAACCCGGAAGCAACAGGAACTCGAAGAACTGGACCGGGAGCGCAGGGAAAACGAGCGGGCGTTGCGCAACGCCATCGCCATCTCAGCCGTCATATACGCAGGGGTGTGGATACTCATCCTGGTAATCGTATGGGGCAACGGTTGGTTCGGACCGGCCACGTGAAATGAAACGGGGACAAGACAAACTGCCTCGACCACGGATGCCGCAGGAGATACGCCGCCTTATCGCCCACAGCCTTCACGCAATGATCCTCGCGGCGGCGGCCGAACACAATATTTTCGACGCCGTCGGCAATGGTGGCGCAACCGCCCGGCAGGTTCGCGCGAAACTGCGGTTGGACCAGAGAGGCGCCGAAATCCTGCTGAACGCGCTGGCGGCCATGAAAATCCTGCGGAAGAAAGGAAATCACTATACAAACACGCCCCTCTCCCGCCGCTATCTTGTCAGCGACAGCCCCACATCAATCCTCGAGAGCCTGCAAAACATCAATAACCTCTACAAGACATGGTCGCATCTGGACCAGGTATTGCGCACAGGCAGGCAAAGGGGCAGCCCTCCGTGGGGACGCAAAAGCGGCATGCGCCGGACCGCCGTATTCACCCGCGCGATGTACAACGGCGGGTTCGAGGCGGCCGCCGCGCTGCCGGACACGGTGGACCTGAGCGGCCGCCGCAGGCTCCTTGACATCGGCGGCGGTCCCGGGCTCTATTCGTTCAACCTCTGCCGGCGGTACACCGACCTTACCGCGACCGTGCTCGATCTGCCCACAACTATCCGCGAGACAAGGAAGTACCTGAAAAAGTACGGAATGGGGAAGAGGATGCGAGCCCTGGCAGGAGACTACAAGAAGGGCGAACTGCCGCGACCGTTCGACGCCGCGCTGTTATCCCACATCATCCACGGAATGGGAGAAAAGGGAAACAGGCGGTTGCTGAACAAGGTCTATCGCTGCCTGGAGCCGGGAGGGATTCTCATACTGCGCGATTTCCTCCTTAACCCAGGCAAGACCTCGCCGGCAAACGCCGCGGTATTCGCCGTCAACATGCTCGTGAACACCGAGAACGGACGCACCTACACCTTCGGCGAAGTCGGAAGATGGCTGAGCGATGCCGGCTTCCGCAAAATCAAGCGCGTCGGCCGTCCCTCGGCCTCCGGCAAGGACAACGCATCCGTAATAACCGCTCTGAAACCCGGCGCATAGACGGTCAATCCAGATATTGCGAAAGATTGCTCGTCAGTTGTTCCTTGGGCATGGCGCCTATCAACTGGGCCACCTTCTCGCCGTTCTTGAACACCATCAAGGTCGGAATCGACATTATCCCATACTTTTGGGCGGTTTTTATGCTTTCGTCGGTGTTCATCTTGCAAACCTTTATCTTGCCGGCATTCTCCTCGGCGAATTCCTCCACCACCGGCCCGACCATCCGGCACGGTCCGCACCAGGGCGCCCAGAAGTCCACCAGCACCGGACCCTCGGCCTTCAGCACTTCCTCCTCAAAGTTGGCGTCGTTCACTTCCGTAACACTTCCCGCCATGATTGCATCTCCCCAGAGAAAAACCCTTTCTTGAGCAATAAACCCGGCGGTCAATGCGCCGGGTCAAAACACAAAACATTAATATTACCAAAAAGACATTCTTCTTTCAACCCGTGGAGAAGAAAAACGTGCAAGAATTCCGGAAGGGGCAAGCGACGGGTCCGCGCCGGTGACTGATATTATGAAAAAGCTGTGCGACCTAACGGTCAGTGGTATGATATCCGAAAACATCATCCCGATAACCTTTGTTAGGAGGCACAGCAATGAATTACATCGGCATGGACGTTCACAAG
>QNCA01000168.1 GCA_003644325.1 Planctomycetota bacterium | reverse complement strand
TGAGTTTCCCGTGCAGTTCGGGCGGACATTTACCCTGGAAGACTACGTTCGGCAGGAAATGGGCAAGCCCCTTGCCGACCATATCAAGGACTCAACGGAGGAACTTATCAACAGCGGACAGGCCAAAGAGGAACTGACGCTGGCGAAACTCGTGGCGCACTACCTGTTGACTACCGAAAGGGTGACGATTCAGCAGGCGGTCTTCGACAGCGAATACGCCGCGCGGGAGACCTGGTTCAAACTGCGGCGCGGCGCGGATTTCGCCAAGATAGCCCGGAGGCACAACCCCGAATCCCTGGCCATGGCCGAGGGCGTACTGCCGTCCTTCAGCAGGGAAGAGTACTGCCACAGGCCGGACCTGCTCGCTGCGGGGAAAAACATCATCGGGGTCGCATTCGCCACGGGCCGGGGCCGCTTCTCGGGCGTGTTCCGCTGCAAGGACGGATGGCGCATTATCAAGGTGCTCGAACGTCAAAAGGCCAGAGACCTCAACTACCCCGCGCTCAGGGAACGAATACGCGACGAGGTCTTCCAGGGCAGGCAGTGGATGCTGTACGTCCCGATATGGACCCGCATCAAGGCCCGCTCGACAAACGTGGCAATCAAACTCCCGTCCTGACGGGTCTGCCCCCGGATGCCGGGCCGCTCGGCAGACGCTCGGCAATAACCCCGAACTGTGACTGTCACCGTGTAACCGAATACGGAGGCCGGCATGGCTCACGCTGTTGCCAAATCATACGGAACTCTGAAGACCTTTCCGGGCGGTGTCCATCCGTCCGATAGGAAAGAACTTTCCAGGGATTGCCCGATAGAAGACGCGCCCATCCCGGAGCGCGTTTACATACCGCTCTCGCAGCACATAGGCGCGCCGTGCAAGCCCGTTGTGGAGAAGGGCGATACGGTCCGAATGGGCCAGGTCGTGGGCGAAGCCGGCGGGTTTGTTTCCGCACCGGTGCATGCTTCCGTCTCGGGCACGGTGGCGGGCATCGAGGAGCGCATTCATATCTTCGGCGCGAAGGTCCCCTGCGTGGTCATCGACAACGACGGACGGGACCAATGGTTCGAAGGCTGCAATCAACCGGTTGATTATTCAGACTGGGACCACGACGCAATCAGGGGCAAGGTCCGGCAGGCCGGCCTGGCGGGCATGGGCGGCGCGACCTTCCCCACGCACGTAAAGTTCTCCCCTCCGCCGGAAAAGCCGATAGATACCGTCATCATCAACGGCGTCGAGTGCGAGCCGTACCTCACCTGCGACTACCGCCTGATGCTGGAGAGTCCGCAGCGTATCATCGACGGCGCGGAGATCATTCTCAGGGCCGTCCGGTGCAATCGCTGCATCATCGCCGTCGAGGCCAACAAGCCCGACGCATACGAGGTGATGCGGGAGTACGTAAGCGGCCACGACAAGATTTCCGTCGAAATGCTGGAAGTAAAATACCCCCAGGGGGCGGAGAAGCAGTTGATAAAGGCGCTGCTCGGACGCGAGGTGCCCTCGGGCGGCCTGCCGATGGACGTCGGCGCTCTGGTAAGCAACGTGGGCACCACCGCCGCAGTCTATGACGCGGTCGCGCTCAACAAGCCGCTCATCGAGCGCCTGTGTACTGTGACCGGCGAGGGCGTCGAGCGGCCGTCGAACTTTCTTGCCCGCATAGGCACGCCTCTGACCGTCCTCCTGGAAAAGACGGGCATGCGACCCGGCGCGAAGAAATTTATCCTCGGCGGACCCATGATGGGCCTGGCGCAGTTCACCACGGACCTCGTGGTCATAAAGGGCACATCCGGCGTACTCGTGTTGATGGAAGCGGACAGCGGCGAGTACGAAAACTGCATCCGTTGCGGCCGCTGCGTGGATGCCTGTCCCACCTATCTCATCCCGAGCGAACTGAGCATCCTGGCCGAGGCCGGGGAGTGGGAGGCGGCGAAGGAGAAAAACGTGCTCGACTGTATCGAGTGCGGCGTGTGCGCGTACGTCTGCCCCGCCAGGCGCCCCATCGTGCACCTGATAAAGTTGGCCAAGGCCGAACTTCTCCGCATGAAAAAGGAATTTGAGGCGAAAAAGAAGGCGGCAGAGGCAAAGGAGTAACTTTACTCGAGTTGACTGAGTTTTTGCCAACCTCAGTGACTGTCACTAATTACGGAGCCGTTCCGACAAGGTCGGAACGGGTCGTAGATTAGTGACTGTCGCCGTAAGGTCTTATGAGACAGCAGATTATAACCGAGCGCCCGCCATCGCTCAGGAAAAGTCAGTCAACTTGAGAACTTTACGACGACTGTCAAAGATGCTTGAAAGAAGGAAAATCAGGGAGAAAAAATAACGCCATGAGCGAAACGAAATTTACTGTCAGCACGTCGCCGCACATCAGGGACGGGGAGAACATCCCGCGCATCATGTGGCGGGTCAACCTGGTTCTGGCGCCGGCGGCGATAATAGGCATAATCTTCTTCGGCTGGCCCGCGGCGGTAATGCTGGCGCTCTGCATCGGCGGCAGCGTCGGCGCCGAGGCGCTCATCCGGAAACTCGTCCGGAAAAAGGTCACGGTCGGCGACGGCAGCGCTTTCCTCACGGGATTGCTGCTGGCGATGTGCGTCTCGCCGATGATAGTTTACCCTTCCTCTGCGGTGGTGCAGCGCTACACGCCGTCGCTGGGCAGTGCGATTGCGACCGTCTTCGCGATGAACCTGTACGTTCCTCTCCTCGGCGCGTTCTTTGCGATAGCCTTTGCCAAGCAAATGTTCGGCGGGCTGGGCAATAACATCTGGAACCCCGCGCTCGCAGGCCGCGCCTTCATGCTCGCCGCCTACGCCCTGCTCGTCACCGGCGTCTGGCCGAACATAGAGAAGATAAAGTACCCCGGCCGGGAGGAAGTCGCCGCGACAACCGGCGCCACGATCAGGGCCGAGCGGAAAAAATTGATCGCCCTGTCGCGTGCCGGGGAGGGGCCGTTCGCACCAGGGGCGGCGGCACGGGAAGAGGACGCGAAGGCTGACCCCACCGAGCGGATGAAAGAGATAGACAGCATGGTAATCGAGCGTAAGGTCGCCGACCCGAAGGTCAAGCAGAACAAGTGGTTGTGGTATGGGAGGCTGCTCATAGGATACCGCGACGGGTCGCTGGGCGAGACCTGCGGCCTGTGGCTGATTATCGGGGGAATCATACTCATAGCGTTGCGGTATATCGACTGGCGAATACCGGTTTTCTTCATCGGCACGGCGGTATTTCTGGGCTGGCTGCTTCCGGTGAGGGTGGTGGGGGGCACCTCGCCGCTGTGGATGGCGGGCGACCCGCTGTTCGAACTACTGTCGGGCGGGCTGCTGCTCGGCGCATTTTTCATGGCGACCGACATGGTCACCAGCCCGATTACGAAGAAGGGCAAGGTGATATTCGGCGTCGGCTGCGGGCTTCTGACCGCGCTCATCCGGGTTTACGGCGGTTACCCCGAGGGTGTCTGCTACGCCATACTGCTGATGAACACGGCGGTTCCGCTGATAGACAGGTTCACCCGCCCGCGAGTCTTCGGCACCGGACTCGAACCTTCGAAGCAAACATGAGAGCGCCATTCACCGCTCACATGAGAATACATGGCATCTTCAGCGTCTTTCAGCGTGTTCAACGTCGTCAGCGTTGAATTGTGCGTCCATCGGAGGGAACATGAACAACAACATCGTGAAGTTTTCCTTTGTGTTGATGCTGACCGCAGGCGTCGCCATTGCCGGCGTTGCCGTCGTGTTCGGAATAAGCAAGCCGAAGATAGATGACAAGAAGGAAAAGTCGCAGAAACAGGTGATGGCGCTGGCCTTCAACATGAAGGAAGAAGAGTTTAAGCAACTCGCGATGGAAAGCCTGGGCGAGAACGCCTGGAAGGTGAGCCGGTCCGGCGAGGTGGTCGGCTACGCGGCGAAGGGCAGCGCCTCGGGCTATGGCGGCAGGGTCGAGGTCATCGCGGCATTCAAGCCCGACCTCAAGACGCTCATAGGCGCGGCCGTCATGGACGTATCCAGGGAGACGCCCGGCCTGGGCCAGAACGCGAAACAGAAAAAGCCGACCTCAACATGGCTGCAAACCATCTTCGGCATCCGGGAGGTCCAACCCGAGGAGGGCAGCCCGCTGGACAGTTATACCTTCATGGGACAGTTTCAGAACAGAAACGAGGCTCAACTTCGATTGGCCGATAACCCCGCCGACGGCATAGCGGCGATGACCGGGGCCACGATTACCAGTAAGGCCGTTATCGAGGCGGTCAATAACGCCTTGAAGAAACTCAAGCAGGTGTCCACGATTTCAGGGGCGGGGGGTTGATGGGTCTTACCCGAACGGGAAGAATCGCCTACTTCGACTGTTTCTCAGGCGCGAGCGGAGACATGATAATCGGCGCGCTGCTCGACGCCGGACTCAAGTTGGATGACCTTAAACGCGAACTTCGCAAACTCAAGGTACGCGGTTACAACCTCTCTGCGAGAAAGGTTACCCGCGGGGGATTCCGCGTCACCGATTTCAGGGTAAAAGTTTCGCGGAAGGGACATCCTCACAGGAAACTGGCGGATATAGTAAGCCTGATAAAAGCGGGCGGTCTCTCGCAGAGCGTTCGGCGGCGCGCGAAGAGCGTGTTCAAGCGCCTGGCGGCGGCGGAGGCGCGCACACACGGCACTACCCCGGGCCGGATACATTTCCACGAGGTCGGCGCGGTCGATGCGATAGTCGATGTCGTCGGCGCCGTGGCGGGGCTCGAATTGCTCGGCGTGACGGAGGTTCACGTTTCCGCCTTTACGACGGG
>QNCA01000167.1 GCA_003644325.1 Planctomycetota bacterium | reverse complement strand
GCTGGTGAGCGTGGCACCGTCGTGTTCGTACGGGCCCACCGTGCTGCATAACCCCCAGGTCGCTACGGAAGAGAACCAGTTGAAAATCCGCGTCGCCATCGTGCGCGGCCGCAACATCAAGATACTCAGCCCCTCCATGTTTCGCATATACGACGTCCGGGGCGATCTGCCGGCAATCGAGGATACCCCCTACACGATAACCCGTAAATCCACGATTACCGCCACACCGGGGGGCATAAAGATCGGCGGCAAACTGGTGCCGCTCAATGCCTGCCGCATCGTCCCTCAGACTCGGCGCCCCATCGCCGTTTATGAAGTGGAGGAGCGCTGGTACTACGGCGACCTGTGCCTTTACAAGAACGACGACGGGACAATCGATGTCGTAAGCGAAGTGGGACTGGAGGACTACCTGGCGGGCGTACTCGGACGCGAGGTATCCGCCTCGTGGCCGGCCGAGGCGCTGAAGGCCCAGGCGGTCGCGTCCCGCACGCGCGTGCTCTACCAGCGCGAGGTAGCCCGCAGGCACAACCGCCGCTTTGACGTCCAGTCGGACATACGCGACCAGGTGTACGGCGGCGTGCCCGCGAGCGCCGAGGCGAGGAAACTATCCGACGCCGTGCGCGCCACGGCCGGGCAGGTGCTCACGTACAACGGCCTCATCTTCAAGAACTACTTCTCCTCCACATGCGGCGGCATGACCGAGGACGCCATGCGCGTATTCGATGAGGACCCCGGGCACCACCCGCCCGGCGGCGTTGCATGCCCCTACTGCAAGTCTTCGCCCGTGTACACCTGGAAGCACCGTGTCCCAAAGGCCGAGGTGGAAAAGCGCATCAGGCAACACACGACCGACGACGTGGGAGAGATAATCTCCATCAGGACGCTGCACCCCGACGCGGTCGGACACGGCGACGAGGTTGAGGTGAAGCACACGAAAGGCACGACGATTTTCCCCGACGCGAACAAATTCCGCACCACGGTTCTCGGAAGGGGCGATGTAAAATTCTGGAAAGGCGGCCGCTGGCACGCCGCCGCCGAGCACGACATTCACCGCGAGTTCATCATGAGCACCGCCTTCACCGCGAGGGTCCTGGACGACACGGTGGAGTTCTCCGGCCGCGGCTGGGGCCATGCCGTGGGCATGTGCCAGTACGGCGCAAGGGGCATGGCCGAGGCGGGCAGGAACTACCGCGCGATACTGCTCCATTACTACCCCGGCGCAAAGATCGCTCAGAACTATCACCTCCAACCGCAGACATAAAGAACTCAAGTTGACTGAGTTTTTGTTAACCTCGGTGACTGTCACCAATTACGGAGCCGTTCCGTCCTTGTCGGAACGGATCGTAGATTGGTGACTGTCACCGTAAGGTGTTGTGAAACAGCAGATTATAATCAAGCACCCACCATCATCCAGAAAAAGTCAGTCAACTTGAGTAAAGAAGTAAGCAAGTAGGGATACTGAAAGGGGCAAGGGCAAGGGCAAGGGGCGGGTCAGACCCGAATTACGGAACCTTGACCGGCCAAGGTCAAGGTTCGTAGATTCGCGGCCTGACCCCCTCTCCCGTTGCTTGCCTGCCCGGTGAGCGAAGCGAACGAAGGGTTGCCCGCGGAGCCTAGCCCCGACGGGTCGGGGACTTCTTCTGTCGGGATTGTCCATTGTCTGCTTGAGGTGAACCACTTTGTCACTTTGTTACTTTGTCACTGCATCACTTGAACTTTGAATCTTGAACTTTCAACTAATCGCACAGGACGGAGATGCCCGCGCAGGGCGCGTCGAGACCGCGCACGGCTCTTTCGACACGCCCGCGTTTTTGCCCGTCGGCACCCAGGCCACGGTCAAGGCCGTCAGCCCGGAACAACTCAGTGAAATCGGCGCGCAGATAATTCTCTGCAACGCCTACCATCTTTCCATCAGGCCCGGGGATGAACTCATCGCGAAGATGGGCGGCCTGCACCGCTTCATGGGCTGGGACGGCCCGATTCTCACCGACAGCGGCGGCTACCAGGTATTCTCGCTGGCGAAGATGACGGAGATTACGGACGAGGGCGCGGCGTTCCAGTCACACGTTGACGGCGCGAAGGTCTTCGTCACGCCGGAACGCGCCGTGGAGATACAGGAGCGACTCGGCGCGGACATCATCATGGCCTTCGACGAGTGCGTGGGCTACCCGTGCGGGAGGGAGCGCGCCGCGGAGGCGATGCGGCGCAGCGTCGAGTGGGCGCGGCGATGCCTCGCGGCAAAAACGCGCGACGAATGCAGCCTGTTCGGCATAACGCAGGGCGGCGTGCACCAAGACCTGCGAACGGAGTGCTCGCAGGCGCTCTCCGAGATGCCGTTCGACGGGTACGCCGTGGGCGGCCTGAGCGTCGGCGAGGAGTGGGCGCGGAGCGCGGAGGTCATCGCGCTGAGCGACAGGCTGTTCCCGCCGGAGAAGCCCCGCTACCTGATGGGCATGGGTCTGCCGGAGAACATCCTGGAGGCGGTCGAGCGCGGAATAGACATGTTCGACTGCGTCTTGCCCACGCGCAACGCCCGCAACGGCGAGGCGTTCACCAAACACGGCCGAATCAAGATACGCAACGAGAAGTACAAGTACGACGAATCCCCCATCGACGAGGACTGCGACTGCTACGCCTGCCGGAACTTCACGAGGGCGTATCTCAGGCACCTGTTCAACACGCAGGAGATATTGGGGCTTACGTTGCTGACGCAGCACAACCTGCGTTTCTACATGCGGCTGATGGAGGGCATCCGTGAGGCGATACGCGCGGGCCGCTTCGCCGAGTTCAAGAACCTTTTCGAGAAAAACCTGAATCGCCGCCCCCCCGCCCCATCGTAGCGAAGCCCACCAGGGCAACTTCAGGTAAACTATGTCCCTCTGGGGAGCACGTAAGAATTTTGGAAGGGCCGCGCCAAGCAGCCACCCAAGATTCTTGCATACTCCGGTTCCTCTGTTTTCTCTTGGACTGAGCGGGCGGCGTTGATAGAATGAACCCCTCAATTCACGGAAGACGAGGAGAGAATGTTCGAGGAACTCTTTAAGGGCGGCGTCTCGACGGCGGGCCTGATTATCGAACTGGTTATTTGTAGCGGAATCGTCGTCTATGCCGGCGGCAGGATGGCCGGCATGGGCGATAAACTTGCCGCGATTACCGGCCTGGGGCGCACATGGGTCGGCGCGATTATCCTCGGCGGCGTCACATCCCTGCCGGAACTGGTCGTCACCATCGGCGCGGTCACGGTGGTCAACGCCCCCACGCTGGTCTTCGGCAACGTGCTGGGCAGCAACTGCTTCAACCTCCTCATCATCGTATTCCTCGACATAACTCTCGTCGGCGGCGCAGCGCTTGCGCGCGGCGGGAAGACCCACATAGTCAGCGCCCTGCTGGGCCTGCTGCTCATGCTTGTAGTCGGCGCGGGGCTGTTACTGGGGCAAAGCGGCGCCCTGCTCGGCGGCGCGCCCTGGGTCTTCAGCGCGCTTATCGCAATACTATTTCTCGTCGCGATGAGGGTCATGTACACCCGGGAGAAGAAGATAGCCGCTTCCGCAGAGCCGGACCCCGACGGACTCCGCCTGACGCCCGCTGAGAAGCGCAACACCCTGGTAGTGTTTTCCATCTTCGCGGCGATTATCGTGGGGGCCGGCCTGTGGCTGAGCGTGCTGGGCGACCGCCTGGGAGAGCATGAATTCCCGGGCGGGTTTCAACTGGGCAAAACATTCGTGGGCTTCCTTTTCATCGCGCTGGCGACCTCGCTGCCCGAACTGTCCGTCTCAATTTCGGCGGCGCGGCGCGGCTTCTACGACATGGCGCTGGGCAATATATTCGGCAGCAATATAGCAAACATGTCATTCATCTTCGTCGGCGAGATATTCCTGAAGACCCGCGACGGCGTTTACTACATGTTCTCCGGCGTGCCGCACCCGGCGGCGCTGCTTGTGACCGTGGGGGCGGCGTGCCTGATGACACTCATCGCCGTGATTGGTATTATCGGCCGCTCGAAGAGGACACTGCTGCGCCTGGGATACTGCTCCCTTGCAATGCTGCTGACCTACATCGTATCGATGTACCTTGTGTTCACGCTAAGTTCTTCGTGACGAGGCGCCCACGCCTTTTACCGGACGAAGGAGGACCATCCATGGATTTCTTTGAGACAATAGAAAAGCGGCATTCCTGCAGGGAATATAAGCCGGATGCCGTGCCGGAGGATTCGCTGGCGCGGATACTCGAAGCGGCGCGGATTGCGCCGTCCGGCAGCAACCAGCAGCCGTGGAGATTCATCGTTGTCAAGGATCCCGAAACCCGGCGGAAACTCGTGTCCGCATCCAAGGGCCAGAGGTTCATCGCCGATGCGCCGGTGGTAATTGTAGCGTGCGGCGAGACGTTCAAGACGAACCGCGGCGACTGGATGGGCTGGTATGGCATGCTTTTGGACGTAGCGATTGCGGTGGAGCACATGCACCTGGCGGCGACCGCGCTGGGTCTGGCGAGTTGCTGGATAGGCGCCTTCAACGCGAAGCAGGTGCGCGAGATTCTCGACATCCCCGAGGAGATAAAGGTCGTCGCATTGCTGCCGATAGGCCTGTCAGCCGGCAAACCGGAACCGCGAGACCGCAAACCTCTCACGGAAATTGTCTCATACGAAAAATACGCCTTCTGAAAAGTAGGCAACGGGCAGTAGGCAGTAGGCGAGTAGGAAAGGGAAAATATGTTTCAGGTTTCAGGTTTCCCCTCGCTACGCTTCCCTCGACCCCGAAGGGGTCTCGGGACAAGAACCCTCTGAGGGGC
>QNCA01000166.1 GCA_003644325.1 Planctomycetota bacterium | reverse complement strand
GCCCGGCAAAATGAAAACTTATAGTCAAACATCCGGCATTGCCCGGAAAAACTCAGTCAACTTGAGTAGATTAGTGACTGTCACCGCAAGAAAGCCACAAATTGAGTAACAAAGAACACGCGGGGGGAAAATGAAAAAGATACTCGCTTTATTCGTATTCGCGCTTTGTGCAAGCGCCGCCGGATGCGCCATGGCCGGCCCCGATGATGAAGGCCCGGTCATCGAAGACCGGCTGGCCGCGCAGGAGGCCATCAGCGAGGCGGATCAACTCTTTGACAGGGGAAAGTTCTACAAGGCCTACAAAGGGTACGAGCGGGGGCTGCGGCTCTATCCGCGACACCCGCAGCGCGAAGAGATCGTCAAGCGCGAGATCGAGGAAATCGGCCTGAAGTTCCTCGACGGCTCAATCAAGGTCGGGTGGTTCGGCACGCGATTCCTGGCCGGGCCCCGGCCCGAGGTGGGCGTGGATATCATCAGGAAGGTGATATTACGCCACCACAAACAGGGCTACGAGTTCCTGGCGGATGCGCAGTATCGCCTGGCCACATACTTGTTCGAGAGGCGACGCTACGAGGAAGCGCAACTGGAGTTCGAATTCCTTATCAGGAACTTCAAGGACAGTTACTGGACCCTTATGTCCGAGTTCCTTCTGGCGGAGTCGCTGTATCTCCAGAACCAGGGCGCAAAGTTTGACAGGGGCACGCTCGACGACGCACAGGAACACTTCCGGAAATTTTTGGACGGAAGCGGCGTCGGTCCGGGCGCCACGGAAGACAAGCGGGTAGAACAGGCCCGGGAAAGACTCGAAACCATCCGCAACACAAAAGCGGAAAAGGAATATCTTAAAGGGCGGTTCTACTTCGAGAGCGGCCGTTACCGCGCGGCGGCCTTTGTGCTGCGCGATATACCGGCCCGGTACCCCGCAACGGTCTGGGCCGAGGAAGCCGACAAACTCCTCGCCGAGGCCCAAAAAAAGATAGACGAAGAAAGATAACGACGAGCCGGCATCCGGCGAAGTACGCCAAAGTTTCTTACGTGTACCCGTGACAAGAGAAAGCCGATGAAAAGAATTGCTTTCGTGAACGTGGCCCTGTTGCTGGCCGTCACCGCGGGCTGCGGCTACGTGAATAAGTCGCTGCTGCCGGGGGACATAAAGAGCGTCAGGGTGGATGTCTTCGAAAACCAAACCCTGAGACCGGACCTGGAACTGACCGTATCCAAGGCGGTCATAGACGAACTGCTCTCATCCACCCGCCTGAAGGTCACGGACGACAATCCGGACTCCGTTCTGAAAGGCACGCTGACCGCCACCCCCAGAGAAGCGTTCATAGAAAATCGCTACGGCGTGGTCACCACCGGCTACGTATCGCTGGAGGTGGCCCTCAAGTGGACCGATACCCGGACAGACAGGGCGATACCCCTCAGGCGCAAGGTGGTGAAGGCGCGCGCATACTACAACGTAGGTCGCGGGGAGAATTTCTCCGCCGCGGTACAGAAGGCCGCCGAACTCCTCGCCAAGAAGGTGGTCGGGGCCATGGAGGAAGAATGGTAGCCCCGCGCAGCGCACGGAGGCCCGCGGAATCCTCCCTTACAATAGGGATACCTTGAGCGAACACATGGACAACAGGAATTACAACGACCCAAAAAGGGATAAGGAACATCCTCCCGGTGAGCGCGAACCAAACCGGGGTGAACGCCCTCGTCCGCCCAAATCTTTGAGCAAGATTCTGTTGCTGCTGCTGCTGGGAGTGGCCGGAGCGTTCCTGCTCAGCCATCTCTTCAGTCCATCCGGGGAGGAACTCTCGGTGAACGCCTTCGACAGCATGCTCCGCGAAGGGCGTATCTCGAAAATAGTCCAGTACGTGGACGCCAACGAGGTTGAAGTAACATATAAGGAGGCAACGAAGGGTCCGGAAGGCGAATCATTCACGATGGAGCAGAAAACCGTCACGATGATAGCCGACGAGAAGTTCTTCGAAGACCCCGCCCGAAAAAAGATCCTCGAAGCGCGCATGAAGACCGACCTGGTGTTTCGGAAAGCCAAGCGCGGCGAATGGCGAAGCGTCCTGTTCATGATATTACCCGCCCTCCTGATTTTCGCGCTCATCTATTTCTTCTTCTTTCGGCAGTTCCGAGGCGCGGGGGGAATCCCCGGCGGGGTGTTGTCCTTTGGCAAGTCGCGGGCGAGAATTTCCGGCAAGGAACGTTCCAAGGTCACCTTTGACGACGTCGCCGGCATCGAGGAGGCAAAAGAGGAAGTGCGGGAAATAATCGAGTTCCTCAAGGACCCCGCCAAGTTCCGTCGGCTGGGCGGACGCATACCGCGCGGCGTGCTGCTTGTGGGCGCGCCCGGTACCGGCAAGACCCTCCTGGCCAAGGCGATCGCCGGCGAGGCGGGTGTGCCTTTCTTGAGCATCTCCGGGTCGGACTTCGTCGAGATGTTCGTCGGCGTGGGCGCTTCCCGCGTGCGCGACCTCTTCCGTCAGGCCAAGGAAAACGCCCCCTGCATAATCTTTCTCGACGAAATCGACGCCGTGGGCCGCAAGCGCGGCTCGGGACTCGGCGGCGGACACGACGAACGCGAGCAAACACTCAACGCCATACTCGTCGAGATGGACGGCTTTGAGACCGACGAGAAAATAATCCTCATGGCAGCGACCAACCGGCCCGACGTGCTTGACCCTGCGCTGCTCAGGCCGGGGCGCTTCGACCGGGAGATAGTCATAGATTTGCCGGACCTGCGCGGCAGGGAGGCGATACTCAAGGTCCATGCGAAAAAAATCGTACTGGCGCCCGACGTTGACATGGCAAAAGTCGCCCGCCTTACGCCCACCTTCTCCGGCGCGGAACTGGAAGCGGTAATCAACGAGGCGGCCATAATGGCCGTCATGCGCGGCAGAGAAGCCGTCATGATGTCCGAACTCGAAGACGCGCGCGACAAAATACGATTCGGGCGGGAGAAACGCAGCCGCGTAATGGACGAGCGGGACCGCAGGATTACCGCCTTTCACGAGAGCGGCCATGCCATATTGTCGAAAATCCTCGAGGATGTCGACCCGTTGCACAAGGTATGCATAATTCCGCGCGGCAGGTCGCTCGGCGCCACAATGAGCCTGCCCGAGAAAGACGAATATCACCTCCTCAGAAAGCGCGTACTGGCGGAGATCACCGCGGCGCTCGGCGGCAGAGTGGCCGAGGAAATATTCTGCGATGATATTACCGCCGGCGCTCAGCAAGACATTGAACGAGCCACCAAACTGGCCCGTTACATGGTAACCAAGTGGGGCATGAGCGACGCGCTCGGCCCGATAGATTACAGCGAGGACGGCGAGCATCTCTTCCTCGGCAAGGAACTGGCCAGGGCCCGCAACTACAGCGAATCCACCGCCGTGAAGATTGACAACGAAGTCCAACGCATAGTGAGGCAGTGCATGGACCGCGCCCGCTCGCTCATTGAAGAACACCGCAGCCAAACCGAGTCCATCGCCGAGGCGCTTCTGCTTTATGAAACCCTCGACGGCGACGACGTCGATATGATAATGCAAGGGAAGGACCTGAGCAAAAAGAAACAAATAGTCTATGAGCCGGTTGACAGTGACGACAAAGCGCCGCAGGATGACAACCCGCCCGGTGACGGGGGGTGATATCCCGCCCCGCACGCTCCATGCACATGACCGAGAGGGGAAACAAACAGGCAATGTTCGTCAAGCACAGCCACCCGTCCCGTGATAAGCGTGCCCTGCCGAAATCGAAGCCTGCGTGTCTGCGTTGCCCGCGTGCCGTACTGCCCCTGGGCGGGCGCACACTGATTATGGGCATATTGAACGTGACGCCGGATTCGTTTTCCGATGGAGGGATGTTCCTTGACCGCTCAAGGGCGGTCGAGCACGGCCTGAGAATGATAGAGGAAGGCGCCGACATCATCGACATCGGCGGCGAATCCACGCGCCCTTACGCCGACGAGGTGCCGGCCGAGGAAGAAATCCGGCGGGTCCTGCCCGTCATCGAAACCCTGACGAAGAAGACCGACGCGCCGATATCCATCGACACGCGCAAATCCGCCGTGGCCGCGAGGGCCGTTGAGGCCGGCGCCCAGATAATCAACGACGTGAGCGCGCTCCACCACGATCCGGCGGTTCTCGATGTCGCCGCCAGCCGCGGCGCCCCGCTGGCGCTGATGCACATGAAGGGAACACCGGAAATGATGCAGGAAAACCCGGTGTACGATGACCTGTCCGGCGAAATAGAAGATTACCTGCTGGAGGCCGTGGCGAAGTGCAAGAGCGCGGGCCTGGATTACGACCAGGTCATCATCGACCCCGGGATAGGCTTCGGCAAGTCATCCGCGCACAACCTTGAAATCCTGGGAAACCTGGGTAAACTGACATCACTGCGCCTGCCGCTGATGGTGGGTGTATCGCGAAAGTCGTTTATAGGCAAGGTGCTGGACCTTCCGGTGAGCGAGCGCCTGGAAGGTACTGCCGCCGCGGTGGCGGCGTGCGTGCTGGGCGGAGTCGATATCGTGCGCGTGCACGATGTGCGCCGGATGAAGCGGGTTGTCAAGGTGTGCGACGCCATTCGCGCACATGGAAAGGACGGGAGCACGTAAGAATTCTGGAAGGGCCGCGCCGGTGACTGCCGCCATTATCCATTCGGACCCTGACGGGCCCTCGGGGCAAGGACCCGGAACGGGCGGAGCGCCGTCCCCGATGTGTCGGGGGCGGATCGTAGATGGCCCATACGGCCGCGCCAAGCAAAAGTGTCGACGTGACACCCGACTCCCCGGGAACATGACCTCGGCGCAACAACCAATGCACTCGGTGC
>QNCA01000165.1 GCA_003644325.1 Planctomycetota bacterium | reverse complement strand
AGGTCAACGTCGCTGGCGCTCGACAGGAAATTCAGGATTTTTCCTTCCCCCCTTACGTACCCGTCGCCCCCCTCATTGAATCCCACCATATCCGAAAGGATCACGTTGTCCCCGTCGATGTCCACCCGCCCATTCATACGCACCAGGCGATAGGGGAACTCCGCCGCTTCCATCGACACGTCTTGCAAGTAAAGGCAGCCCGCGTAATCCCACCTATCCCGCTCTTCCTTCGAAGGGTCGTATTTTATCTCCAGCGACCCCACCTGAATCTTTCCACCCACACCCAGGTAGTCCCACGTATCAAGCAACCGCCACGCGAAATCGCCCTCCTCCCGCGAGAGGCCCTCCAGTATGCCGTGCAACCTGTCGGTGAGGAAAATATAGTTGTCGTCGCCGATGGAGGATATGGTCGCGAGGCCGGTATCCGAATCTATCTCCGCCCTGATGCGCAGATGTTTTCCGTTTGCAAACATGTAACTGAACTGAAACGAATTGGAATCGCCTCCGGAGCCGGGATCCACCTCGAGGTCAAGCCCGCCGAACTCCATCGCCTCCGGGGAGCCCGCCGGAAAGAGGCGCACCGTGGCGTCGCGGAATTCGAGTTTGGGCAGGCCCGCCTCGCGGCACGCGCGCAGGATGGAATCAAGGGAATTCCCGTTCCGCAATTTGAAGGCGTCCTCCTCGCCGCCGTGAATCGTGACGACGGGTTTCTCGAAAACGGCACGCTCAAGCGATGAACCGCCCAGGAAAGAGAGATAGTTCAGCGTGAATTCGGTCTTCTCGGCCGAGAAGAAGACCCGCCCGCCCTTCCCGCGAGACCTCAGGCGCATGTTGCCGATATGGACTCTCGTGCTGAACGGCGAGTGCTCGATTGAGTCGAGTTCAAGGTCGGCGTTCAGTTGACTGGATATCTCCGCGGCGAGTTGCGCGTGCAACTGCGCCGGCGTGGTAAGGAGTATAAGGTCTATCACGCCCAGGACGACCGCCAGTACGACAGCCAGCCCGGCGAATATCGCAATCTTCTTCAGCATGATGCATCCCCCGTATGCGCTTCCCTTCAACAGGTGGTCAGGTTATTTTAACGGCCGCATATATACCGTCAACGCTCCCCGGCTTTTATGAGTGGATTCTAATTTCTCAAGTTGACTGGTTTTTGCCAACTTCGGTGACTGTCATCTTTCATCGCCGCGCCGCTGCGTCGGCTATCCTGTCCAGCGCGACCGCAGCCAGTATTATGAGAAACGGCATAGCCGCCAGCCTGTAGCGCATGGAACCCAGGAATACACAGTGCACCAGCGCCACGTACATCACCGGTATGAGCAGCGGCAGCAGCGTATTCCGCCCCCGCAAAATCCACGCGCCGTAAAACCCGAGCAGCATTATCGGAACGTACGGAATTATGCCTATTACTACAAAGTGCCACTTCTGAAACTCGTGGAATCCCGATACTGGCCGCCACATGCGCCACTGCTTTTGCGGAATCAACGCAACGAACCGGCCGGGATTGCCGGATATCCAGTTGAGGGCCTTCTCCCTCAATATCCGGTCGCTCTTGATTTCGTAATCCCTGTCCGCCAGGTCCGCTCCCGCCAGGCCTGTAACCTTCTTCCAATCTATGCGCTCGGACATGATGCCGCCGTCGGCGCGGGGGTTATTGGCCTCGTAGAGGTCATGTCCCAGCCTCGTCGTGCCGACCACAATCCTCCCGTCGAAAACGCCGGCGTTGCGCACGGCCCACGGCGCAATGACCGCGCCCATTACGCACGCCGCCAGCAACGCCGAGCGGAGGCGCGCCCCGTACGGGCCCGTCAGCACCCACAGCGGCAGCGCCACGAACGGGAAGGCAAGAAGTTCGCTGCGCGTCAGCGCCCCCAGTCCCATCGCCGCACCGGCAAGCGCCGCCCACACGGGCTTGCAGCGCCCCGATGTCTTCCCCAGCAGAAAGTTCAGCGCCACGTACAACAGGACAAACAGCGTCTCCGTCAGGAACAGCCCGGTGTAAAAGATGAAGAACGGATAGACGGCGCAGAGGAAGAACGCTATCAGCCCGGCGCGTTCGCCGAACCTGTCCGCGGCAATCCGATAAACCAGGTAGCACGTCAGGGCGCCCATGAGTGACTGGAGAATGACGGCGGTCCTGGTCTCGTCGCCCGGGAACGCCCGCAACAGCCCCGCAAGAAACAGCGGATACAGCGGAGGGCGCGACGCATGGTAAACGCGCCCGTCCCTGATAAGCGACATGTCCCCCATTCGGTCAAGCCGCTGTGCAATCTCCCGGTATTCCCCGGTGTCGCCGAAGGTGTCGGACGCGGGCCAATTCTGATGAACGCCATAGGCAAAAGCCGCCGCCATGCGCAACACCAGCGCCAACAGCAACAGCGCCGGCACCGCGGAGGACTTGCCGCGCCTTGAAGGGGAATCAGTCGGACGTGGCCGCATCGGTCAAGACCTTCTGCTGCTCGCGGGGTTTCCTGATATAGACGCGCCTGACGCGCCTGCCCAGAAGACAGGTAACTTCATACGGAATGGTCCCGGTCAGGTTGGCCAGTTCCTCCGCGGTGACCCGGGCGTTGCCGTCCCTGCCGATGAGTATTACCTCGTCGCCCGTGTGGACCTCCCCCGCGTAAGTCACGTCAACCATCGTGTAGTCCATCGTCACGTTGCCGATGACAGGGACCTTCCTGCCGTTCACGATTGCCTGGGCCTTGTTGCTCAGGAGGTAGGAGTACCCGTCGTTGTATCCCACGGGCACTGTGGCCACGCGCGTCTCGCGATGGGTGCGGTAGGAGCGTTTGTAGCCGACAGGCGTGCCGGGCGGCAGGGTCTTCAGGTAGATTATCCGCGTCTTCAACGAAAGAACGGGCTTGAGCGATATGACATCGCGAAAGAACCCGTCGGGGTCAATCCCGTACAGCGCTATCCCCACGCGCACCATGTCGAAGTGCGAATCTTCCATCCTGAGCATTGCCGCGCTGTTGGCTGCGTGGACGGTCTGGAAGTGATAGCCGTAGAGTTCCGCCGCCTCGTCAATCACGCGGTTCAACAGGCGCAACTGTTCGCGCGCGAAATGCAGCGTCGGCGCGGACGCCGCCGAGAAATGCGTGCCCAGTCCCGTCACGCGGAGGTTCGGCAGGGACCTTACATCCCGCAGGAGTTCTACCGCGGTTCGCGGCGACGCGCCCAGCCTGCCCATACCGGTATCGACGTTGAGGTGAACGTCGAGAACACGTCCCTGCCGCGCGGCTTCCTCGTTCAAAAATCGTGCCCTGTCGGCGGAGTGGATGAAGGGGGTGATGTTTTCGCGGACCACGTCCGGCGCTTCGTCGTCTATTATCGCACCGAGGATGAGTATGGGCGCCTCGATGCCGGCGTGGCGCAACTCCAGCGCTTCCGAGGAATCCCCCACGCCCAGCCACGTGGCCCCGTGGGCGAGCAGCGTCTTGGAAACCGCCACCGCCCCGTGCCCGTATGCATTCGCCTTTACCACGGCCATGATCTCGCAGCCGGGCGTCTGGCGGCTCCTTATCTCGTCCAGATTCGCTACAAGTGCGGACAGGTCAATTTCCGCCCAGAGACGATGTTTCCGCATGGTTCCCCTCGCGCGGTTTAGGCCGGGAAAGCGCGTTTATACTTTATACTTTATATAATATAACTTCCCCCCGGCGTCCGCAAGCACTTTTTTCCGAATTTACTTGACAAGGGGGGGACACAGAGATATACTTTGGGTAGAGTGGAAAGCACAAAATGGCTATTAAGCGGGAGCATCTTATGAAAGCACAGCGGACAATAAGGAGACATCCGGGTGTAGCGTCCTTTCTCACAGGCACTTCAAGCGTTACGACAACTCTGTTACCTCGTCACTTCCTCGCAAGAAGTCAAGGTTCGGAGATTCAAAGTCTTCACCTCATCACCCTGCAACTTCAAAATTCTGCTATTTTCTTTGAAGGAGATTTACCATGATCAGTAAGAAGATTAATAAGACGTTTCTTCCGTTCGTAGTGATAGCGGTTGCTATCGCCGTCACCCTGCTCCTTGTTCTGAGTAAACCCGTTGCGCAAAGCGAAGAAGGCGAAGATAACGACGGCGGACCGTACGGTGTCCTTCCGGACTATGGTTCACCACCAAAATGCCTTCCGGCTCAGAAGATATTCCGTCACGAACAGCCCAAGAAACGTGTGCGAAACATGCGGAACCCGTTCGACGCTTCGGAAATGGGGAAAGAGGAAACGATTGAAGTAATCGACGTGGAGGATGAGTGAGTAAGGGTCGCTCTGTTATTTCGACACATGCCAACCCGTAGCAGGGTGTTATCCATTGCGTTATGCAGGAGGAGAACGATGCGCATCCCAAAAACCATCTTTGTATGTTTGTCCATGCTTGTGATTTTCGGCGCAACCAACCTTCCGCGGAAAGAACTGGCCGCAGACCCGCCATCGTCTCCGGTCTCCTCGGGATCTCCGATTATTTTCCCTTACGTAGAATACGACCCCTCGACGGGCTTTCACCCGTTTCTTTCGATTGTCAGAGACTTCCATACGACACACCTGGGCGGCCACCCCCGAGTAACCTGGTACGCCTGGAATCACCTTGGCGAATATGAAGGCGAAACACCCTTCACGCTGGCTGCGGGGTCCAAGTCATCGCAATGGGTCATTGACGTAAGCAATTTGTATCCCGAGTGGTTAAAGGGCTGGATGCTGGCGCTGCCGAATTTCGGCTGGGCCGAAGGGCAGGCCTTCACCTACGAGCCCATCTACCAGAAATGGACTGACGTGCCGGCGATTCAGGACTTCTCTATTCTGGGCGTTGATCAGAACGGGAACCTCGT
>QNCA01000164.1 GCA_003644325.1 Planctomycetota bacterium | reverse complement strand
GCCGTTCCGCCCTTGTCGGAACGGATCGTAGATTGGTGACTGTCACCGTAAGGTGTTGTGAAACAGCAGATTATAATCAAGCACCCACCATCATTCAGAAAAAGTCAGTCAACTTGAGTAATTTGCTTTCAAGCCGGACATTACAATCATGGAGAGGAATGCCGTTGCTCGTGCCCGGTATTCTGCATGCGTTTCGGAAAAAGTGTTGAATTTCCGACCACTCCTTCCGTTGAAATTATCAACACCCGACCATGCCGGTCACCGCTGCCGGCCGTCACCGCGCGTTGCTCGGTCCAGACCATTTGCTTGCTTTGTGCATGCCCCGCGGTACAATGGGCCTCTATCGCCCCGGCTTCTTTACAAGGAGAATGCGCCGTGAAACGGATTACTGCGACGCTCGTGTCGCTGCTCGCGCTGTGCGCCTGTGTGGCCCAGCCGACCGCGCACGATGGAGCGGGCAACGGCAATCAATCTGCCCCGGACAAAAACATGGAGAAACTCAAAGCGAATATAATAAAAGCCGAAGAAGACATTAAACGATATGATGAGCAAATTATTTCAATGGGAACTCAAATTGCCGAGATGGAGGAACAGTTCGGCGAAGACGATCCCGTGGTTGCCGAACTGCGCAACGCGCTGGAAGAAGCAAAAGCCGCAAGGCGTGAACGCTCCAAAGAACTGGAAAGCATGAAAGAGAAACTCGCCGAGCGAACCGGCTGACCAGTATCGCTTTTACATCTCTCTTGCGACAATCATGTATCAGGATAGTTACCAACCGAAACTCAGATTCTACTGGGGCGGCAAGATGACCCCCGTCGTCCGCGCGCTGCTCATCATCAACGGCGCGGTCTTCCTAGGCCAGCTTCTTGCCAATTCTGTTCTTCCCCCCCACACGCTGGAACGCCTGTTCGGCCTGAGCATTGAGCACTTCCGGCCCTGGCAGTTAATCACCAGCGCCTTTCTGCACTCCACCGGGGACATATTTCATATCGGTTTCAACATGCTGTGGCTCTGGATGCTGGGCAAGGACGTAGAGCGTACAATACGAACAAAGAAGTTCCTCATCCTCTACCTTGCCGGAGGGGCGGTATCGGGCCTGTGCTGGATGGCGATATGCGCGATTCGCCACACGCCCAATGTCACCGCCATCGGCGCTTCCGGCGCCGTATTCGCCATACTGGTCGCCTACGCAGTCCTCTTTCCCGACAGGCGCTTCTGGTTCTTTAAGGCCCGATATTTCGTAATCGGATTGATTGTCATCGAAGTGCTGATGTCCGTCTTTGGCAGCAAGGACGGCGTGGCCCACGTGGCCCACGTCGGCGGGGCGGCGTTCGGCTTTCTCTTATTCAAGGGCGCTCCGGTCTGGCAAAACTTCACCGCGAAAATGCGCGAGCGCAAGAGGAAGCGCCGGCACCTCGAGGAGGTGCGAGTGCGTACCAGGGTTGACGCCCTGCTCGATAAAATCAACAAGTCGGGTCTCGATTCGCTTTCCGGGAAAGAAAAGGCATTCCTGAAAAAGGCCGGCCGCCGCTTCAAATAAACGCCGCGCAAGCGGCGTAAATCCTTAAAATGACGATACGACTCTACAACGTATTCGCCGACATCTCGGAAGAACGTCCGCCTGCCCGCGTTTCGCCGCAACACGAGCGCGTTCTCGCCGCAAAGGCGGCGGAGCGCCTCGGGATAGATGCGGCCGAGGTGAAAAATTTGCGCGTCGTGCGCAGGGCGGTCGATGCGCGCCACAGACCGCGCTTCGTCTATACCCTGGACGTGGACCTGGGCGAGCGCGAGCGGGCGTTGTGCGAATATTTGCCCCTGCATTCCGCGCGTGTTCTCGCGCAGGAAGAAATACCGAAACCCGCTCCCGGCAGCGAGCCCCTCGCGGGCAGGCCCCTCGCGGTAGGCGCGGGACCGGCCGGGCTCTTCGCGGCGCTCACCCTGGCACAATACGGCTACCGCCCGCTCGTGCTCGAGCGCGGCAGGCCCGTGGCGCAGCGTGTGGAGGACATCGCCCGCTTCCATGCCGAAAGAACGCTCGACCCCGAAAGCAACTGCCTCTTCGGCGAGGGCGGCGCGGGAACCTTCTCCGACGGGAAACTCACCACGCTCATCGACGACCCGCGCATCGCGGGCGTGCTGGCCGTGCTGGTAGAGTGCGGCGCACCGGAAGAAATAATATTCGACGCCAAACCACACGTCGGCACCGACCGCCTGCGCGACGTTCTGGTGAACCTTCGAAAAAAGATCGAGGCGCTCGGCGGCGAGTTCCGCTTCGGAGCGCGCGTGGAGAAAATCATTCCCACAGGAAACGCGCTGAAAGTGTCCGCCGCCGGGGAAAAATACGAATCCGGAGCCGTACTCCTGGCCATCGGCCACAGCGCGCGCGACACATACATGATGCTCCGCGATGCCGGCGTAACGCTGGAGCCGCGCGCGTTTCAAATCGGCCTGCGCATAGAACACCCGCAGGAAATCATCAACACTGCGCAATACGGCAAGTGGAGCGGCCACCCGGCGCTGGGGGCGGCCGACTATCGGCTTGTCTGGAAAGGAACCGATGGATTCAGGCCGGTCTATACCTTTTGCATGTGCCCGGGCGGCGAGGTAATGGCGGCGACCGCCCAGCCGGGCCGCCTGTGTACCAACGGCATGAGCAACTGCGCTCGTGACGGCCGGTTCGCCAACAGCGCGCTGGTCGTCCCCGTGTCGCCCGAGGACTTCGCCTCCTTCAGCACGCCGGGAGACCCGCTTTCGGGCATACGCTTCCAGGAACATTGGGAACGCGCCGCCTTCGGGCTGGGCGGCGGGGACTACGGCGCTCCCGCTCAAAAGGCGCGGGATTTCCTGTCGGGATCCGTCGGGGGCGGCGTTGGGGAGACCTCCTATCGATTCGGCGTCGTTCCGGCGGACCTTTCCATGATAATCCCGGATTTTGCAACCCGCTCCATTCGTCGCGCGCTGCCGGTCTTCGGCAAGGCCCTCAAGGGATTCGACGAAGCGGACGCCGTGCTCATCGGGCCGGAAACAAGGGTCTCTTCGCCGGTACGAATCGTGCGCGAGGACGGGGCACGCCGGGCCGTCTCGACCCCCGCCCTCTATCCCGCCGGCGAGGGCGCGGGCTACGCATCCGGAATAATGAGCAGCGCCGTGGACGGCATCCTCTCCGCCGAGGCAATCATTACCCGCTTCGCATGTCCGGGGTAACGACGAAAGGGAGACGGAAGAGGTTTCATCCCTTTCCTCAAGCATTGCAGGCGAATTGCCGATTAGATTGGTGTCAGCGGAGACAACGCTCTCTTGCAGAGGGGTGCCACGGCGGGCTCGAACAAATCATGGAGGAAATCCTCTGCCATCTTTTTTTCATGCTGGTAACGCCGGTTGCGGTGGCCATGTTTTTCAGGTCGCTCGCGGCGGAGCGTGACAGGCTGGGAATATATCTTGAAGACAAGAAGACGCTCGACGTCAAGATAGAAAAATGGCGCGCCATGAAGCGCGAACTGAACAAGTGGAAAGAGCAGGAACTCAGGAAGGCCGAGGAAAGAAAAATACTGCGCAAGAACACAATAGCCAATGCGGTCAAGCAGATTGTGTCGAAGGAATGATTTTCGGGTGCGCGTCGGAAATGACAAGCGACGGCGACCGTCACTAATTACTCAAGTTGACTGAGTTTTTGTTAACCTCGGTGACTGTCACCAATTACGGAGCCGTTCCGCCCTTGTCGGAACGGATCGTAGATTGGTGCCTGTCACCGTAAGGTGTTGTGAAACAGCAGATTATAATCAAGCACCCACCATCATCCAGAAAAAGTCAGTCAACTTGAGTAGATTAGTGACTGTCACCGTAAAAAATCAGCCAACTTGAGTTACAAGGCATTACCGTACCGAATATTTTTCCACCATCTCCTTGTACCTGCCGCAGGTCATCTTGCCTTCGGGGCAGCCGCCGTGGCGGATGCACTTCGGCCCGACGTAGTTGAACACCGACGGGCACGCCTTGCGCGCCAGCGCCAGCATCATCTCGGCGACGCTCCGTATCTCCCACTGCGAGCGAGCGCACAGGCGCTGCTCGAGGAAATGTATCAACTCCCGCGCGTTCATTGTCACGAAGATTTTCGTCTCGCAGGCGTTCGGCAGGACATAGCGCGCGTCCTCGTTGCTCGATTCGCCGGCCTCGCCCAGCGCCCTGTTCAGACGGCGGTAGCGCTCCCCCAGCATCTCCATTGTTTCCCTGAAATACTCGACGGCGTCCGTTGATTTCCCTTCCATCTCGACGGTCTTTCCCTCCAACCGCGGCGGTATGACGTAGTCGAAATCCCCGTGGCCCACGTAGCGCTGGCTGCGCTGCGAGTAGGACGCCAGCCTGTGCCGCACGAGTTGGTGGGTCATCGCGCGGGATACGCCCTCGATATAGAACGTGAACGACGCATGCTCGATGGGGCTGTGGTGGCCGAGTTCGAACAGTTTGCGCACAAACTTCCCGGCGGAGGCCCTGTCCTGTTCCAGGAGCCCCTCAACGCTCTCGGCGTAGCAGAGTTTCGCCGCCGCGGCTATCGTGCCCTCGGGGTCGGGCGTCGTGCGGTAGAGTTTTACTACGGGCCTGACGGGTTTCATGTGTCACCTCAAGGCGGCCGGGTGAACCGGGTCAATGGCCTGCCGGGCGATAGCCGGCGTTTGCTCGTCTTTCATACACTTCCGGGTTGACGCAGTGGCGGGGGCGCTCGCCCTTCATCATGGCAACGAGGTCGGCGGCGGCCATTTCCGCCATCTTGTCGCGGGTGGCCACGGTGGCGCTGCCTATGTGGGCGACCATCACGACGTTGTCCAGGCCGCTCAGGCCCGGCGCCGGTTTCGGCTCATTTTCATAGACGTC
>QNCA01000163.1 GCA_003644325.1 Planctomycetota bacterium | reverse complement strand
CCTACGGTGACAGTCACCAATCTACGATCCGTTCCGACAAGGGCGGAACGGCTCCGTAATTGGTGACAGTCACCGAGGTTAACAAAAACTCAGTCAACTTGAGTAAATAGTTCCTACTACGGAAGGTGGTTTTTTAATTTCGACGTCCAGGTTGACCCTCGCCCGGTCGCAGTTGGACATTGTCAGTTCTGGAGGCAAGTGTGGAAGTACTGAAATCGGGGAAACTTAACCTTGTTGACTTTCTGCTGTTTTCGGGCCAGAGCGCCCGCCTGGCCGTTGCGTGCAGGGTGCAACTTGTTTCAAAGGGCAAACTGCCCGTATCCGTGGATAGCGAAGGCATCATTGCCGCTGCGAAAAAGAAGGGCGGCATGCTCGGCAGGCTGACCGGCAGACGCCCCTTCAAATCGTTCATCAAGTATGGGAACAGGGGCAAGCCCGTGCCGGATGGGCTGAACTTTTACGAGCGTGCCGTCTATGAAGGCGCCGGCGACGGGTGGTTCACCGACCACTACCAGTCAATGGTCGCTACATACAATCGCATGGGCCTGATGAAGGAAAACAACGTAGGCTATCGCGGCGAGGAATTGCGGGACATGTACCAGGCCGCCATCGACGCACTGTTATCCTCTCTAAAGAAGGATCCGACGGGGGAAAGGGCCGCGCTGCTTAACGAGTATGCCCCGTGGTATTTCGCGTTCTTCGCGCTCCCGCTGCCCAAACTGGAGCCCAGGGAACTAAAGGCGCACATCGCACAGCGCAACAAAGAGTATTTGCAGCCGGTGATCAACGACGCCGAACTGGTGGGGATGCTCGACGACGCGGCGCTGCATGCACTCGCCATGACTGAGGAAGTGAGCGGTTAGCGAAGGGAGCATCTGAGTTTTCCCGGTGGGTAGTTAAAAGTATGCGTCGTTGCGCGGCCTGCCCGGGCCGGTGGATTTGGGCTATAGAATCCGCCGCGTAATGTCGATTAGAGTGGTCGGAAAGGAGTAAGTGCCGACCGCCGGGATACCTCGAGTGCCCAAGGGGCGCGCGGGGTCCTGCCCCGTGTGCGCACCTCCCGTGGACTGTTTCGAGAGGACTTCCGAATGAACGAGAGCGAGATCGGTATGCTCGCCGGTATCATCGGAGGGGGGGTGGGGGCGCTGCTCGGAATAGACGGCGTGGTTATAAGCCTGATGTGCTCGGCGAACTTCAGAAAGTACCGCGGCTTCGTAAGCATCAATCTGCGCGTATGGGTGTATCTGGGACTTCTCGGCGTATCGGGCGGCGCGGTGTTGCTGTATGGCCGGTATTCTCAGGCAGTGTGGTACCCGTGCGTGCTTGGGGGTGTTATTCTGCTCGTGCTGGGTCTGATGCTGCGGCGAGTAATTGACCGCAAGGCGCATGAGTTGGAAGAGAAACATTCCCATCCACTGGATTCTCACCGCCGGTAGGCTTCTCGAAGCCCATCACTCGACACATGCCCGCATGCCCGCATGAAATGCCGAAAGCGCATGGCGCGCCGTGTGCCCGACTTACCGGACAGACGCGCCGTGAAGCGTTATGCTAACAGTCGAATTATACGCCCCTGTCTTTGATTGCCCCGTCATGCCTGCCCGATGCTCCGGGCAAAATCACCCGTCTGCGGGATTTGCTGTTGACACTACCTTGCGGAATGCTATATTTAAGCGTTTAAGGACTTAAGCGGAGGCGACGGGCCCGCACTATCAACCCACATGAAGGGATTGTTATGCCTGCTCAGACAGCATGGGGCCTTGATATCGGTGAGTCGTTCATCAAGGCCGTCAAGATGGCACGGGTGCGCGAGTACCTGGAGATCACCCGCGTGGATATGATTCCCATAGGCACGCCGGGCGGCGGCGAAGAAACGTCGATTGACAGAGAGACGATGTTGATATCGGCGCTTGAAGAATTCGTCCGACGTCATGATCCCTCGGACTCCCGTGTAATCGCGTCGATTCAGGGACGCAACACATTCTGCAAACTGATTAATCTCCCTCCCGTCGAACGCAAGCGCATCCCCGAGATAGTGCGCTTCGAGGTCAAGCAACAGATACCTTTTCCCATCGAAGACATCGTGTGGGACTACGTGGAGAGCAAGGAGGAATACGCGCCCGGAGAAGAGATAGAGGTCAACCTGGTCGCGATTCGCAAGGAGATAGTCGAGAACTTCGTGGAGACATCCGCCCGTGCAGGCGTAAAACTGGACGGCTTGCAGGCGACGCCGCTGGCCCTCTTCAACTTGGTCAAGTACGAACTGGCGCCCCGGGGCAACGTCGTCGTTATCGACGTCGGGGCGGAGTTGACCGACCTTGTGATAGTTGAAGGCAACCGGTTCTGGCCGCGTACGCTCGGCATCGCCGGCAAACACATTACCAAGGCCCTCGAAGAGAAGTTTGAAATTCCCCATGAGGAAGCCGAGGCGCTCAAGTTGGACGTTGCGGACTCGAAGCACTACCAGAAGATATTCAGCGTCATCAAGCCCGTTCTGAAAGACCTTGTCACCGAGATTCACAGGACCATAGGTTACTACAAGTCATTGTCTCGGGATGTAACTTTCGACAAGATCATATTCTTGGGCAATGCCACCAAACTGGCGGGTTTCGAGAAGTTCTTCGGCGAGAACCTGCCCTATAAGATAGAGGTAATCCAGGGGTTGCGCAAGGTGCGAGTCTCGCGGCGTGTGAACCTCAAAGCCTTCAAGGAATACCTGCCCGGTTTCGGCGTGGCGGTAGGTCTGGCGATACAGGGTCTGAAGGAGGCTAAATGCCAGGTGAGCCTGCTGCCGGACGAGATAAGCGGCAAAATGCGCCCGGGCAAGATGATCGGCATGGCGGCGGCTCTGTTGTTCCTGGCGCTGTCCATTCCGGCCGGTCTTGTTACGGCCAATGTGGCGTTGGGGGGCGCAGAGCGCAAGGCGGCCGCGATGGGAGAAAACAAGCCCAAAATCCCCGAAATACAGGACGTCAAGAAGGCGCACGACACCGCCGTCGCTCAGATAGCCGAGATGAAAAAGATTCAGGAAGAAACAAGGCGGAAATATCTGAAGCCGTATGACACGGTCGATCTGCCCCTGCACGTGCTGAGAGCGCTGGACGAACTGGTTCCTCGCGGAAGCCTGGAAGAGACAATCAAGAGCAAGGGTGATGAAGAAGAGATATGGCGGGACGAAAGGGACAAGGTCTACATCATAAGCGTTGATTATCAAAATACCATTGAGGAGGCGGCTTCTACGCCGCGAAGCAGGGGCCGCGGGGCGCCCCGGAAAGTCAGGCAGAGGAAAGTCACGGTCCAGATTAAAGGCCTTGTCTGGTCAAAGGGCACGGGTGACGAAACAACTCAGTTTATAAACGAGAACCTGGTTGACAAGTTGAACAGACACTGGCTTTCGGCCCCCCTCTCGCAACTCCTGACCAAGGCGGATTATGAGAAGACCCTCAAGGACGTTGACAAATGGGCCCGCAGCCTGCCCCGGACAATTCGAAACAGGATAAACCTCGATGAACTCAAGGACAATCTCAGCCTGCACTATGTGACGCAGGAGTCGTTCAAGAAAAAAATGAAATACGAAGACCCGAAAAATCCTGCAATGGACCCGTACAGGTATCATAAGAAACTGGTTGACATGATAAGCAGAATCGAATTGCCGCAGCCCGCCGACCTGCCCACAAGTTACCCGACCTCGAACTTCTGGGATGACGGCAAAGGGAAAAGCGAAACCAGCACAGGCGAGTTCGTAGTATTCACGGTGAAGTGGCGGATTGACCCCGCCGCCATGCCGCCGCAACACTGAACCGGAGTTTCCGGGTTGGAGAGTCATCCATGGAAAGCAACGCCAGGAAAATCCTGATAATATCGTTTGTCGTCCTTCTCGTGGTCGTGGCGGCGTGCCAATTTTTCGTTGCGTCGCCTATCTGGACTGCTGCGGGCGAAAAACTGGCCAAGTTTGATAGGGATCTCGCCGCTTTTGAATTCCTCAAGAGGACGGACCCCGTTTGGTTGAACCGCTCCGCCGTCCAGAGCCCGCCGCCGGCCGAAGCCGTCAAGGAAAACCTCTTGGAGGCGAAAGAAGATGCAAACCGGGTACTGGAGCAAATCATCAGTATCGATAATGAGTTCGAATCTTGGTTCAAGCGGGGCGGCCGCGAGGTTATGACCGGCAAAGGTTTCAGGGACCTCTACCAGGAACGCGTCGAAAAGCGCCTCTTGCCCATGCTGGCCGATAACGGCGTGTATAACCAGCCCGAGGAAGGCGGCAGGGACCCCATTATGGTGAAGCCCGGGCTGGGCGCCCTGGAAGACCTTACGCCGGCGGAACAGAGGGCCCTTCAAAAACAGGCGTGGATATACCAGCGTATCGTAGCCTCCCTGATGAAAACCAGCCTGAAGACCGGACCTGACGGGCGAACCCACCCTCCTCTCGTGCGTGAACTCTGTTGCCCAGCCGGCGGAGGCACAGCGTCCGTCGCAATAGAAATAAAAAATTGCGAAATGGATGACGAGGTCGCGAAGGCCGACAAGAAGATTGCCGCGGACGAGCCTCTCTTCTACGGAAACAAAATCAAGCCAATCCAGGTTTCCTTCACGGTGATACTCGACGAACGCCGCCTCGAGGAATTTATCGAAGAGTTGCGCGTCTATAACCCCGACAGGAGATTTATACCTTCGGTTTACGAACGCGGGGACGATAAGAAATTAAAAGAGATGGGGGAAATCAAGCAAATCACGTTTGATATTAAGAAGGCGAAGATTACCAGGATATCCCCCTTGGAGGACTATACGGTGCCGGACCGCGAACAGAGGGTAAACGGCAACAGTCGGGAAGACGCCCTGAGAAAGGTAGAGGAAATCCCCCGCCTGGTCAAAT
>QNCA01000162.1 GCA_003644325.1 Planctomycetota bacterium | reverse complement strand
TAGTCATGCCGTGCTTTTCGTTCAGCGCCTTCAGCAGTTCGTACACGGCGACCTGGTGCCGCAGGTCCAGGAATGCCGTCGGCTCGTCCAGCAGCAGCGCCCGCGGCTGCTGGGCGAGGGCGCGGGCGATTATCACGCGCTGTTTCTCGCCGCCGCTCACCTCGCTTATCAGCCGGTCGGCGAATTGCAGCACGTCCGTTATGCGCATCATCTCTTCGGCTGTCGCCATGTCTTTCCGGCGCTCGAAGGAGAACATCCCGAGGTGCGGGTACCGCCCCATCAGGACTATTTCGCGTACCGTGAAGGGGAAAAGGACGTTCGACTCCTGCGGCACGACGGCGAGAAGCCGCGCCATCTCCCTGTTGGAGACGCGCGCAATCTCCCTTTCATCTATCCTGATTGTTCCGGCATCTGCGCGCAGTATCTTGCTGAGCAACTTCAGCAGGGTCGTCTTGCCCGAGCCGTTCGGACCGATGAGGCCAACGAACTCGCCCTCGTCAACGCGGAACGACACCCCGTCGATTACGCGCCCTCCCTCGTACGAAAAGGATATGTCTTTGACTTCTATCATAACTTAAGTTGACTACCTTACGGTGACAGTCACCAATCTACGATCCGTTCCGACAAGGTCGGAACGGCTCCGTAATTGGTGACAGTCACCGAGGTTAACAAAAACTCAGTCAACTTGAGTATCATATCAAACAGGGGCTGTATCGGACTGTATGGTAAAGGTGACGGTCACCATCTACGAGCCAGCCCCCCGACAGGTCGGGGGTCTGCGCTCCGTAATTGGTGACAGTCACCTTTCAGTCACCTTTCAGTCACCTTCCAAAGACGGCGCGCTTAGAGCGAGAGCGCAGCAGCCACAAGAAGAACGGCCCGCCGCAAAGCGCCGTCACCACGCCGACGGGCAGTTCGCTCAAGGATAATCCGGTCAGGGGCAGCACCGACCTTGCCACGGCGTCCGCGACCAGGAGGAATATCGCGCCGCCGAAGAACGACGCCGGCAGCACTATGCGATGGTCCGGCCCGACCAGCAGCCGCACGATGTGGGGAACGATGAGGCCCACGAAGCCTATCGGACCCGTCACCGACACGGCGACGCCGGTCAGTATAGCGGTCAGTATGAGGCAGAACAGCCTGGTTCTTTCGGCGCGGACGCCCATCTGCACCGCGGATTCCTCGCCGAGCGCGAAAAGGTTGAGGCTCCTTGCCGTTGTCAGCAGCAGTATCGAACATACAACGACGCCCCCCGCCGCAACGCCTATCTGTGAGTACTCCAGGTCAATCGAGTAAGAGAGACTACCCATCAGCCAGCGATAAATCGCGCGCATGTCAAAGACGGACATCATTGACATGAGAAACAGGATGACCGCGCTGAAGATGGCGTTCAGGACCACGCCGGCCAGGATAAGCGTATGCGTTGCGACGGTGCCCCTGATTTTCGAGAACGCCAGCACCAGCGCCAGCGCCCCCAGGGAACCGAGGAACGCGAAGACCGTGACAGCGGACAGTCCGAACAGGGCGACGTTCGCGCCTATCGCCACGGCAAAGACGGCGCCCACCGTGCCGCCCCCGGATATTCCGAGGATGAACGGGTCGGCAAGAGGGTTTCGCAATAAACCCTGAAACACCGCGCCGCACACCGCCAGCGCCGCCCCCACCAGGGCGGCCACAAGCACCCTGGGCAGGTGATAATGCAAGAGAATAAGACTGTCCGTCCTGCTGAGACCGGTGATGATCTTTTCGGGGCCGACGTATTTTGCGCCGACGAACTGGCAGAAGAACATCAGGACGGCCAGAACGACTGCCATGATAATGATGGTTACCAGCCAGCGTTTTACGGTCAATGTTTTCAATCGGACCCTCAAACTGTCCCCTGGAGTGGTCTGGCCCCTTTAGGGGACAGTTTTGTGTCGGTCAAATAGTTCCGGGTGGATATGTCTTGCTATTTCCGTCCAGCCCTCGATGACGCGCGGGCCGGGGCGGGTGGCGGTGTCGCCGTTTACCACGTATATCCTGCCGTCGGCCACGGCGGGCACCGTCGTCGCGCGGGACCAACCTTCTCTTATCTCTGCTGCGTACGCCTCCGTCAGGACGTTTCCATCCACCGCATGTATGATAACGTCGGGCTTGAGGTCAACGACGAGTTCCCGCGGAAAATTCTGCGGCCAGCCGGATTGAGTCACCACGTTCACGCATCCGATGTCGGCCAGGAGTCTGTCGATGAAGGTGTCTTTCCCCACGGCCGTAAGGTTCGGGTATTCGATGAAGAAAATGACTCTCGGCCTGCTTTCCGCCCTGCTGCAGCGGTCCTTCAGTTCGGCAAGGTCGTCTTTGAGTTCGGCCAGAAGTTTTCGCGCCTTTTCCTCTGTCCCCGTCGCACGCCCTATAACTTCATACGCTTCGTAAACACCTTCAAGCGTATTCACGTCGAAGTCAACAACGGCGATGCCGGCGCGATTGAACCTTTGCCACATCTTTTCGTGCGCGCGGCTGGTGGTGTCTATCACAAGGTCCGGCTCCAGAAAAACTATTTTCTCTTCGTTCACGGTCAGGAAGTCGCCCGCCTTTTCCTTATTTCTCGCGTCTTCGGGATAGTCACAGTACCGGGTGTCGGCGATTATCCTGTCGCCGAGGCCGAGTTCATAGAGTATCTCCGTGACGATGGGAGAGAGCGAGACTATTCTTTGCGGGTTCGGGGGAATTCCCACTTGCCGCTTATCGCTTCCACCGTCGCAGCCGACCTGTGCCGCGAGCAGAATGCAACACAGCAATACAATTACACCGAAACGTCTTTTCACGGCCCATTTTCCTTAACAAATCGGTTTGCGCTTAGGATACAGTGTCGGCGTGTAAAGTCAAGAACCGACGTATTTGACTCGTCTCCCAGAGCAAACTGTTCCTTAAAAGGGCCTAACCCCTTTAGGGGACAGTTTAAGAATTTCAGAATTCCCGGATTTTTTTGCATACTTTCGGCGCTTGAGGTGTGTCTAACTCTATGGGTAAGAAAAAAATCAGGGAATGCGGGAATTCCATTGCGGGGGAAATTGATGTTTGGTACTATGCATTTAGTCTCCTCGGCCTGTATGGCCGAGTGAAGCAAGAGCTAGAGACTCGCTTGCAGGAAAGTCGGGACGATGTCTCGACGAGGGAACCCCGTGAGAATCGGGGGCGGACCCGCCGCTGTAATCGGGGACGAAAGCCGCACTGACCACTGTTCCGGCCGAATACGGCCGGGATGGGAAGGGGCGACAAGTAGGACGATCCGAAAGCCAGAAGACCTGCCTGCAATTGCTTCACACGATCTTCGGTAGTAAGATTCGTTGAAGGCACTTCGCCCGGCAAAGAACGTCTGGAATTGACATTTGCCTCTGAATGAGGCGACAAGAAGAACAGGAAAATTTCCAGCCGTTCTATTCAGGCGCAAGTGCAGACTATGGGATTCCATCCCCGGATCTTCTTTCGAAGGTCCGGGGATTTTTTATTGTTCCGCTCTTTTCATGTGTGTTTTGCCCGACGGCTAACGGAAAGCGGTGAAAATCCGCTGCCGCCGCGCGACCGTAAAAGGCCTTATTCCAGCGCATGGCCACCTTTTCAGAACGGAATTGGGAAGGCGCGCCGGGAAGCAGTTCCACAGAGGGACGGGCCTTGAGCCGGGAGACGAGCCGACGGGCGGCATTTAACGCTCCTCGCGAGAAAGGAGGTTTGCCATGACCAGCGCCCGCAGTCCTTAAACTTTCATACCCTTCAGTCGTTTCCTTTGTATCAATATTATTCCGTCAGCACGGAGAAGTTCATGCAAAAAACCTTATTTCTTATTGTCACATTGTCGGCAGCGGCGTTCGCGACATTCGTGAGCCCCGCGCAGGGCCTGAATTTCTTCGCCGAACGCTACGAGGGCTACCCGATAGACTTCCTGGCGCAGAAGGCGCTGGGCGGCCCGACGGGCAAGGGCGAGTGGTTCGGCTCCACGGACGCATGCACTCTCGGCAACGGAGGCTCCATCAAGTTGGGCTTCAGTGACGAGAAGCGCGTCTTCAACGGCGCGGGACCGGACTTCATCGTCTTCGAGAATCCCTTCCAGATACTGGATACGGAGCCGCCGTACGATCCGCTCGGCCTGTATTTCGCCGAGTTGATGTTCGTGGAAGTCTCCACGGACGGCGAGGTGTTCGCGCGTTTTCCGATGCTTACCACGAACACGGAACCCATACATGCCGACGAGACCGACGGTCTGGACGCGGCGCAGTATTCAGGCTTCGCCGGCATACATCCGGTCTATGCCAACGTTGATTCCAACTCCATAGACCCGTTTGACCCGGCGGTTGCGGGCGGGGATGCGTTCGACCTGTCGGACCTGTCGGACCACCCGAATGTGACATCCGGCCTGGTGGACCTGAACGACATCCGCTGGGTGCGCCTGGTGGACATCACGGGCGACGGCAGTGTGCTCGACAGCGAGGGCAATCCCATCTTCGACGCTTATCAGTATGAAGGCGATCCTATCGCCATAAACGGCGCCGACGTGGATGCCCTGTCCGTCATAAACGGGCTTGAAGGGGCCGTCATACCCGAACCCGCCACCACCATATCGTTCATCATTTCGTTGCCGCTTTTTGCGGCGCTTACAGGTTTTTTCCGATTCAGAAATATGTTTTTTCAAAAATAGGGAGGTGTTACAATGAATCGCATACTGTCAATTACGGTTTCAATTATCGTTCTCACATCGGCCGTGAGCGCCTTTGCCGCGCCGATGTACAGCGCGCCCGCCGGTTTCAAGGCCGAGCCGCTCTTTTCCACTCCGAGCGAAACGCTTATCGAGGGGTTCGACATGGACTCCGACGGCAACGCTTACTATATCGAGACGGCCTA
>QNCA01000161.1 GCA_003644325.1 Planctomycetota bacterium | reverse complement strand
GACAATGGGGAGAGATTCATGAAGCAGCACTCTAAAGCGATAGTCTTGGTTGTGGCAACAATAGGAATTATTGGTGCCGCCGGATGTAGGGCCACTGTTCCGGAGGGATGCAACGAGTACGAATCTGTGAAAACCCTGGCACGCAGAATTGACCCGATTATTTCAGAGATTGACAAGTTGCAAAGCGAAGCGATCGCCGGAATGGACAATGAAGACTTCCAAGAAAGAAGGTTTAAACTATATGAGCAAATCATGAGCCTTGCCGCAGAGGCCGCAAGACCTTTGGAACTCACTCAGCACTGGACAGATGTATCTTACATTGCCCGTTCGGGGGTTGTCTCAAGAATCTGTTACGATGCCGATGGGCTCTTTGATATTGAGGAGATAGAAGATTGGGAATACTTACAACTTGATTTTGAGCAAATTCGCAAAATGTTGTGGGATTATGGGGAACTTACTCCGCGAGACGATAGGGCAAAATGACCTGGCCCCCGAAATTAGTACCAGGTTGAATGAGAGGGCCTGAAGAGCGCCTCTCTTCAACAGGTTGAACGCCGGAGGCCGGATTAACTTCGCAACAAATTCCTCGTAATTTTTCTTGGTGCCTTGGTGACTTGGTGGTAAAAAGTTGAACCACAGAGACATTTATCCCGCCTGTTCCGAGCAGGGCGAGGGGAACCGAAGGGATGGGCAACAGGCAACCCTAATGTTCGCTTCGCTCACCGGACGGGCAACAGGCAGAAGTCGGTAGTCAGAAATCGGTAGTCGGTAGTATCTGCGTCCATCAGCGTTTATCTGCGGCGATATTGTAGGTCAGTTTTTTCTCTGCGCTTTTGAGTCTCTGCCCCTCGTCCTGCGTCCTCGGGACTCCGCGCCTCGTCGCACTGTTCCTCTGCGCTCCGCGGCTGTTTCTCTTTGCCGCTTTCCGGGGCGTGGGGGGGCCGCGGTTTGGCAGTGCGTCTGCGTTAAAAAGATGGAAATTTCGAAAAAAATCTTGTTGACAGCGCCATATCCGGCAATATAATGATGGATTCTCTAAATCAGTGTGTAATATAGTCATGTGTTTCTCGCGGATTTGAGAGAAACAAGATGGGGGATTTGTGCAATTTTGCGGGCCCCCGGCACACTGACGGGAGCGATGTGTTAAGAGTTTGCGGCGGTTGGGGTGTGTTAAATAAATGCCGCTGTCTGTGCGGCTCGCGGCATGTATGCGGGCGTAGCTCAGTGGTAGAGCTCCAGCCTTCCAAGCTGGCTACGTGGGTTCAATTCCCATCGCCCGCTCCATTTTAGATGTTAGATTTTAGATTTTGGACAACGTGATTTCAAGTTTTAATCAACCGACCCGGAGTTCTTGGTCCAAGAAATCGGGGTGAGGGGTTTTCTCCTGAAACTTGACATTTACCCGGTCATCCGGCTATTGACAAAAAATGTCTAAATCTAATGTCTAATGTCCAATCGGGCTGGTGTAGCTCAGTGGCAGAGCGCGTCCTTGGTAAGGACGAGGTCATGGGTTCGACCCCCATCACCAGCTCCACTGTGTGCCCGGTCCGGGTGCGCGGGTCGGGGCCTGCGGTACTTGCGGCCGCGGAGGGCGTCCTTCGCGGCATTGCTCGGGACATCTAAACGCCTTTTTTACGGAGGGGCTGTTCATGGCCAAGGAAGTATTCAAAAGGGATAAGCCACACGTAAACGTGGGCACCATCGGTCACATCGACCACGGCAAGACCACATTGACCGCTGCGATGACAAAGATTTTGGCGTCGCACGGTCTTGCCACGGAAAAGAAGTTTGATGACATCGACAAGGCGCCGGAGGAAAAGGCACGCGGCATAACGATAGCGACCTGCCACGTGGAGTATCAGTCCGACAAGCGGCATTATGCCCACGTGGACTGCCCGGGCCACGCCGACTACATCAAGAACATGATCACCGGCGCCGCCCAGATGGACGGCGCGATACTGGTGGTGGGCGCGGACGACGGTCCCATGCCCCAGACCCGCGAACACATCCTGCTGGCCCGCCAGGTGGGCGTGCCCAATATCGTGGTCTATCTCAACAAGTGTGACCTCGTCGACGAGGAAGACCTGCTGGAACTCATCGAGATGGAACTGCGGGAACTGCTGAACAAGTACGAGTATCCCGGGGATGAGATACCAATCATACGAGGCAGCGCGCTCAAGGCCGGAGAGGCCGACCCCAACGACAAGGACGACCCGAATGTCAAGTCCATTTTTGACTTGGTGAAAGCCCTGGACGACTATATCCCCGAGCCGGTTCGCGACGTGGACAAGCCGTTCCTGATGCCGGTTGAGGACGTGTTCAGCATCGAGGGCCGCGGTACGGTGGGTACCGGCCGTGTGGAACGCGGCCGGATAAAGGTCGGCGACAATGTTGAAATCGTCGGCCTGGTCGATGAAATCCGCAAGACCGTCGTGACCGGCGTGGAGATGTTCAACAAGACGCTGGACGAGGCGCGTGCCGGTGACAACGCAGGGATACTCCTGCGCGGCATCAAGAAGGACGAACTCGAACGCGGCATGGTGCTCTCACAGCCCGGCAGCGTGACCCCGCACAAGAGTTTTGAGGGACAGGTCTACATTTTGAAGAAGGAAGAAGGCGGTCGCCACACGCCGTTCTTCAACGGCTACAGGCCGCAGTTTTACTTCAGGACGACCGACGTGACCGGCACCGTCAGCCTGATCGGCGACGCGGAGATGGTCATGCCCGGCGACAACGTCACCATCAAGGTGTCGCTCATCATGCCCATTGCCATGGAAGATGGGCTCAGGTTCGCCATACGCGAAGGCGGCAGGACGGTGGGCGCAGGCGTTGTGACAAAAATAATTGAATAGAGAGACCGGCAACACTATCTACTACTAATGTCATATTGCTTGTAAGGTATTGCCATGGCCAAGGACAAGGCACGTGATTACGTTGTGCTCGAATGCACCGAGTGCAAGCGGCGGAACTACATGACCAGCAAAAAGATCAAGGGCAATCCCTACAAGATCGAAATCAAAAAGTACTGTAAGTGGGACAAAAAGCACACCGTCCACAAGGAACGCAGGAAGTAAAGCCGCCGGGCTCGGACGGTGCGGGCCGCGGTGGTCGTTACCCCCCTCCTGCGCTACGGCACAGAGTAACGAGAATGCACAGGTAGGTCAGTAGCTCAATTGGAAGAGCAGTTGATTCCAAATCAACAGGCTGGGGGTTCGAGTCCCTCCTGACCTGCCACTTTCATGCACGGAACGAAACGCGCAGGAAGCGACGGGCCGCCGCAACATCCCACAAAACTACGGGCGGAACCAAATGCCTGAAAAAAAAGGATTGCTTGCCGTCTATAAACATGGCCAGGGGCTCTGGACCCGCGTCACTTTCGCGGTAGCCCTGGGTATTTTCCTGCTATGGTTCCTCGTGGAGCTGGACGGCGCCTTCGAATCGGAAGTTGTCCTGATGGAGGGTACGGTCACGGTGCTCGACTCCAAGAAGAGCACGCGGCGCCTCACCGAAGAGGACATCGCAAGCCTGGAGGAGTACGAGAAGTACGGGCCGCTCAACATCATGGTCAGAATACGGGAAAAGGGCGATGACAGGCCTCTCGTGGAAATTAAGGAGGAACCGGTCGGCAGCACCGGGGATTTGCGCGCGGCGCTTGCCGAAGGTAAATCGGTGTACCTGTACGACGACGTCGTTATAGACAGGCCCGTGACCGCCGCGGAGGTGGAGATTTTCAAAAGGTACAAGCAGCCCGAGGAAAAGATCGACGTGGCAATCGGCAGCATGGGCGGCGAGCAGGTATCGCGCGACTGCGCTGGCATAGAGGCGGAGATAAAAGCCGGCAAAAGGGTCTATCTCAAGGGCGATGTCTTGCGCCGGACGTGGTGGCACAGCCGCCTTTTCACCGTGCCGGCGGTCGAGGTTGACATAAACAACGGGCACATAGTCATCGTTGTCCTGTTCCTCCTGGGCGCATTCGCGATATTCAGGGTTGACAACAACCCGCGCAACGCGGACTTCCTCATCGAGACCGAGAGCGAACTGAAGAAGGTTGACTGGTCCTCAAAGGAGGAAGTTATCGGTTCGACCAAAGTGGTCATCCTGATTTCGGCGGCTTTTCTCATCTTTATGTTCGTGCTCGACACGGTATATCTCACGATAGTCAGAACAATCAAGAGCATCTTTTTCGGAGCATGATTCCGATGGCGCTGGACTGGTACATACTAAGGGTTCACAGCGGTCAGGAAGAGCAGATACGCGAAAACCTGGAAAAGCGCGTTAAGGCCTTCGGCATGGAGGACCTCATCACGAAGGCCCTCGTGCCGACCGAGCGCGTCAGCGAGATGAAGGGCGGCAAAAAGCGCGTCACGCGCAGGAAACTCTACCCCGGCTACCTGATGGTGCAGATGGAGATAAACGAGGAATCGTGGTTCCTCGTGAAGGAAACACCCGGCATCGGCGATTTCGTGGGCCCTTACAACAAGCCCTCGCCGATGAACCCCGAAGAAGTCGAAAAAATACTCCGGCAGACCGAAGCCACCGAAGAGGCGCCCAAGATAAAAATCGGCATGGAGAAGGGCGACCCCGTGAAAATAAAGGAAGGGCCTTTCGAGAACTTCGACGGCGTAGTCGAAGAAGTCCAGCCCGACAAGGGCATGGTAAAGGTCGTCGTAACCATCTTCGGCCGCCCCACGCCGGTGGACCTCGAATACTGGCAACTGGAGAAGGTATAGTTTCCGGTTCCAGGTTACTTTGCTGCTTTCCTTCTTTGAAGGAGATTTGTCATGTTTGGAAAGAGAGTCAGGGCTGTTGGGCCGTTTGTGCTCGTCGCGTGTGTGATTGCGGTGGCGGTGTTCTTTGCAATGCAGGGGCCGCCGGCCCGCAGT
>QNCA01000160.1 GCA_003644325.1 Planctomycetota bacterium | reverse complement strand
TTCAAAAGGCTCATGAGATGGACCAGCGCGATGTCCCATACCTCCATTTGCGAAGCCCCCTGCAAAAAACCCGAAAGTGCGTCCGTGGACGTCCACTTGAAGTTCACTCGCGATTATATTTTCGCCCGGCTCCGTGTCAAGCGCCCCGCGGCGAACGGCCGGTTGACTTTGCGCGGGAGGATTGCTAGAATCCGGCGAATTACGTGTTTCTTGCATCAATGAGCAGAGGTATCCATGAAGATTATTGACACCCACATGCACACAATGGCCAGGACGACCGACGACCTTGAGCGCATGGCCACCGCGGGCATAGCGGTCGTGGTGGAGCCCGCCTTCTGGCCGGGCAGCAACCGGCGGCACGCGGAGAGTTTCTTCGACTACTTCCGCCACATCGAGGGCTTCGAGGCGAAGCGCGTCGGCGAGTACGGCATCAGACATTACTGCGCCATCGGCATCAACCCCAAGGAGGTGGACGACCTCGGCCTGGCATCGGCGGTGATAGAACGGATGGAGGAGTTTATCGCGCTGCCCACGGCCCTCGGCGTCGGTGAGATAGGCTTCGATAGAATCACGCCGACCGAGGACAAGGTGTTCTGCATGCAGATGGAGGTCGCAAAACGCCTCGACTGCCCCGTTATTATTCATACTCCTCACTTCAACAAACTCAATGGTGTCAGGCGTTCCCTCGAAATCATCAAGGAGACGGGCGTGAAGGAGGAGCGTGTCATAGTGGACCACAATACCGAAGACACCATCGCCGAGACAAAGAAGCACAATGTATGGGCCGGCTTCACAATGTATCCCATAACCAAGATGACCCCCGCGCGCACCGTTGCCATCCTCAAGGAATACGGGCTGGAGCGCATGCTGATAAACAGCAGCGCCGACTGGGGGCCGTCGGACCCGCTGGCCGTCCCCAAGGCCGTCGCGCTCATGCGCAGGGAGGGATTTTCCGAGGAGGATATCAAGAAAGTCGTCTTCGACAACCCGGTCGAGTTCTTTAGTCAGTCGCCGAAGTTCAAAATTTAGCGTCCGGTTTCCTGTTTGTGAGGGGGAGGCAATGAGCCGTGAAAAAGAGCTGAGATGCCCGGGCGAGGCGTACACGATAAGTCCCGTCGTGTGCAGGGAAAGACAGCGACGCGGCTGGAATAAATGCCGCGTTTGCCCGCACGCCACACTCGAAGAGGTCGTCTCCATAAAACTCGCGCAGCAGGCGGAGCAAAAGCGCGAGCCCCGCAGGCGGAACTACTATCTCGTCAAGAAGGGCTAGGCGGCCCGTGCTCTGCATGGCGTATCCGAGGGTACATTGTTTTTCGTTTCTTCCCCGTGGGAACATATCCGTCAACGGAGAAAAGCATGGCTGGAATTTTTAAGGCTTACGATATTCGTGGTGTTTACCCCGACGAACTCGACGAAGATATTGCGCGCAAGATAGGCATTGCCCTGGCCACGTTCCTGAAGGCAAAAAACCTCGTTGTCGGGCGCGACATGCGCACCAGCGCCCCGGCCATACAGAAGGCCTTCATGGAGGGAGTGACTTCCACCGGATGCAACGTCATCGATTCCGGCATGGGCACCACGCCGATGAACTACTTCGCCATCGGTTATTACGAACGGGACGGCGGCGCGCAGACCACTGCATCGCACAATCCGGCGCAGTATATCGGCTTCAAGGTTTCCCGCGAAAAGGCCATACCGCTCTCCTACGAAACCGGCATCGGGGAGATTGAGAAACTCGTCGGCTCCGGCATCGCCGCGCCTTCCGGTGGGGCGGGCAAGGTCGAGCAAAGGGACATCCTCCCTGACTACAAGAAGCACGTCCTTTCATTCGCGGATGACATAAAACCGCTCAAGGTGGCTGTCGATACAGGCAACGGCGTTGTCGGCGCGTTCTTCAACGAAGTATTCGGAGACCTGCCTCTGGAGATCATACCGCTCTACTTCGAGCCCGACGGCACGTTCCCCAACCACGAGGCCAATCCCCTGAAGGCCGAGAACATGATTGACCTCCAGAACGCCGTCCGCGAGCACGGCGCGGATTTGGGCGTGGCGTTCGACGGCGACGGCGACCGCAGCATGTACGTCGACGAAAAAGGCGATATAATCAGCAGCGACTTGATAACCGCGCTCCTCGCGCGGGAAATCCTCGCAAAGGAGCCCGGCGCGGGCATCCTGTACGACCTGCGCTCCTCCTGGGTCGTGAAGGAGGAGATAGAAAAGGGCGGCGGCGTGCCGTACGAGGACCGCGTCGGACATGCCTACATGAAGGCGACCATGCGCAGGCACGGCTGCGCCGTCGGCGGCGAGTTGAGCGGACACTACTACTTCCGCGACAATTATTACGCCGATTCCGGCATGATAGCCCTGGTCAAGATACTCAACGTCCTCAGCGCCGAGGATAAACCCTTCAGCGAAATCATCAAGCCGCTCAAGCGATACCACGCCACCGGCGAGATAAATTTCGAAGTCGAAGACAAAGACGGCAAGATGAAGGAACTCGAGAGGATATTCAGCGACGGAGAGATTTCACACCTCGACGGCATCAGCGTCAAGTACGCCGACTGGTGGTTCAACGTCCGCAAGTCAAACACCGAGCCGGTGCTCCGCCTCAACCTCGAAGCCAAAACCCCCGACCTCATGGAAGAAAAGAAGGCCGAGGTCATCAAGGCCATCGACGCCCCGATAATTTAGAAGTCAGAAGCATGTAGCGGAAGGCTTTAGCCTTCCAAAGTCAGAAGTCAGAAGAAGGGGTAAGGGCGAGGAAGTTTCAGGTTTAATGTTTCAAGTTTCAGGTCTGCTTGCCGTGGTCTTTCCTGAAACCTGGAATTTGCAGACCTCGCTTTATCGGGTGGGGTCCCGGCTCAGTCTATCGGCCGTTTGGGAACCGCCTTGTCAATGTCTTGCATCAGGCGGATTGTCTCGTTGAGGGCGACTACGATGCGTTGGTAATGCCGAATGTCGTCGAAGGCAAGTTTTCTGCCCTTGCGGTCCTTGAGCCACTTTTCGCATACCTGATACCCGCCGACGCAGAACTCCCACACATCCCGCGGCACGCCGTCGAAGTATTGCTCTGTGTTGATATAAACCCGTTTCTTGTTGTCGACGTATCTGACCTTTTCGACAAGGTTGTCGCCGGGAACGTTGTACGCCGTGATAAACCCGTCGAGTTTCGGAGACTCCATGAGGTGAAGCGCGACGAGTTCTTCACCAAGTGAAGCGAGTTTTTTGAAAAGGGGCTTTTGCGAGGTCAGCGGCACGCGCGGGAAATCGCTTTTGAGAAATTCCGCATACCGCTGCCTGTAGGTCGGCGAGTGGAAAATCGCGTAGATGTAATGAAAAACATCCTCGGGGCCGAGCGTCTTCTTCAAATCGCCCTTTCCGGTTTCAACGAACCTCATCTTCAGTTTTGCTTCCAATTCCCTGACGAAATCCCTGTTCAGGTTCGCCCGTCGCGCCCCGTACTTCGCCGGCGGCTCAAATACCATCATGCCCTGATTGCTCCCGCCCCCGCCGCCAACATTGTTATTGTTGTTTTCCTTTTCGGTGTAGAGGTACAGGGGGCAGGTGATATTGCCTCCCCTGTAAAATAAGTTGAGGTCGGTTACTTGCTTCGAACAGAAAAGGATATTCCATTCAGTATCTCCAACAACGTGACCGGCACGCCCGACACATAATCCAAGGTTTTCTTCCGCCAGCATGTGTCGCATAACATTTTGTCGAGATCGTTCTATCAGCAACTTGTTGTAGCACAGCGCCCGGATGTCGAAGGGGCGGTACAGGCAATGTGTGATAGATTTACGCCAATCAATTTTTGCTATTTGTTTTCGTATGTCGGAGATATTCCAGTTTGCTTTGTTGCAGAGGCCGAACTCCGCTTTGACGTTGGTTGCGCTTATCGAAAGGTCGGCGAAGCGTTTTATCTTTTCTTGAAGTTCTTCGGCATTGAATCCGAAAACGAGCGAGTCTCTGCTGGTGACGATTCCAACGCTGTTTACTTCCATGATATCCGTTATTTTCCATCCCGCCTCATACTCTTTGGCAAGGCTGGTGTTGCGGCGGATGAAATAATATGAGGGTGACGAGGTGTTTATCTTCTTAAGCATTTTGGAGTTCGGTGATAGGCCCATCAGGGTTTTCTGTTTGGCAATTCTCGTTCCCCACAGGTCGCCGTGTCTTACACGACACTTGCCGGTGTGTTCTTTCAGTCTCGTGAAAATTCCTATTGCGACGCCCTGTTGAATGTCGAAGACATTTTCATCTTTTGAACCGTCGGGGCATACTTCTTTCTTTCTCGCGTTGCCGTGGAGGTCGAGAATATCAATCCGGTCGAATGTCTTCATCAGAGATTGCCGCATACCGCGGAAGGTCGGATTGTCAAGGTAGGCATGGTTGCTGATATATCCGACGATGCCATAACCAGTTTTCTCTATGCGCCACTGTGCGAACCTTATGAACTTCACGTAGTCATCTTGGAGCCACTTTGGATTTTTCTCTCCGAGAGGAGCACCTTCCACGTATTTGTAATCATCAATGAGCCGCCCGATGAAAGTTGGGATCTTCAGTTTCAAGTTTTTCTTCGCCACCTTTTTGATCCAGTGACCACTGACGTACTTTTCATATTCTTTCCCTTTCTGAATATTCATTTCCTTGTAACTGCGGTTTGCGGAATGGCCCGAATACGGCGGGTTGCCGAGGACCACCATGATGGGCAGGTCTTTCTTTATCGCGGCGGCGGTGTTGGCCTCTTCTGAAATGAACCGGGCGAAAAACACCTGCGATTTTTTCATCGCCTCTTCAAGGGAGTTGGTCAGGTAAATGTTTATTCTCTCATCACTCTTGAACTTGTAACCAAGTTCCTTGAGCAGCAACGATAGTTTCAGGTGTG
>QNCA01000159.1 GCA_003644325.1 Planctomycetota bacterium | reverse complement strand
CACAGGTATCCCGGAAGACATCCAGAACAAGATATTCGACCCGTTTTTTACAACCAAACCCGTGGGCAAGGGAACCGGCCTGGGATTGAACATAACCTATAACATAATCAAGCAGCACAACGGCGATATTGCCGTGCGCAGCAAGCCGGGTGAGGGCACGACATTCACCATCTCACTGCCCGTAAAAGGCCTGGAGACGCCGGGCGACGGCGGGAGCGTTGAGAACGCTACGGAGGGCAGCGAAGTCTCCTGAAACGTTCGGCGCTCCCGCAATCGCTGCGCGTGAGAAAGCGAAACATGAACCATGCAACGGAAAAAAATGTTCTGCTGTTCGTTGACGATGAGGCGAACATCCTCGCCGCGCTCAAGCGGGTTTTCCGCAAAAGCGGCTACGAAATCCATACCGCCTCAAGCGGCCAGGAAGGACTCGAAATCCTCGAACAACTCCCCGTGGACCTGGTCATGTCCGACCAGCGCATGCCGGGCATGACCGGCGTGGAATTTCTCAAAAAGGTCAAGGAACTTTATCCCCACACGATAAGGATAATCCTGAGCGGCTACAGCGAAATAGGCACCATTACCTCGGCCATAAACGAGGGCGAGGTGTTTCGCTTCGTCTCGAAACCCTGGAATGACGAGGAACTGAAACAGACGATAGAACATTCACTGGAACAGCGCAAACTGAGGAAGCAGAATGAACTGTTGCTGAAAAAGGTCAGTGAACAGAACGAAAAACTCCGCATTTTGAACGAAGACCTGGAGCGCCTTGTTCGGGAAAGGACCGGGGAATTGGCTATGACACAGAAAATCCTGGAGAACCTTCCTGTTTCCGTAATCGGAGTGGATGAAGAAAAAACGGTTGCATACGTCAACAAGGCCGCCCGGGAAATATGGCGGGACAAAGGTATCCCGCTCATGGGGGTGACGGTAGGCCGGGTTTTCGACGAGAGTGTAGAAGACATCGTTGAACAGGCCCGGACCGAAGGCCGGTTGTGCGGCCTGGATGAATTTGTCCTTGGCGAGAAAAAACTGCGAATCGCATGCAAAGTGGTTGATCCCGAGGACAAGGGTAGAGGGGTAATCTTGCTCGTAGAGGAAAAGACGAATGATCGCGGAAAAATTACGGGAACTCGTCCAATCGCTTGACGTGCTGCCGCCACTCCCCGTGGTGATACAGCGCCTGCTGGAGGTTGCCCGGGACCCGGATTCAAGCGCAAAGGACATGGGAGAAGTAATCAGCACCGACCAGGGGTTTGCGTCCAAACTGCTGAAACTGGTCAACTCCTCGTTCTATGGTTTCCCCGGCCAGATTTCCACGATATCCAGGGCGGTTGTCATTCTGGGATACGACGCCGTCAAGAACCTGGCACTGGCTGTGAGCGTCTTCGAAGTCCTGAGCAAGAAAGTAAGCACGGGGCCGCTCGACCACGGCAAATTCTGGCGGCACTGCCTGGCAACGGCGGCGGCGGCAAAGTTGCTGGCCGAACGAAGTAATTATACATCCCCCGAAGAGGCATTTGTGGCGGGATTGTTGCACGACGCCGGCAGGCTTTTTCTGGCGCTGTACGCGCCAAAAGCGCTGGAGACGCTTTTTGAACAGGCGAAAAACCAGCCGGGACGCGACATGGTCGAGATGGAACAGGAACTCTTGGAAACCGACCATTGTGTCCTCGGTGGAAATATAGCCAAACACTGGAAATTACCCGAACCACTAATATGGGCGGCGAGGCTTCACCATACCATCGAAACTGAAGCCACCGGACAGGCCGCACAGATTGGGGCCATTACATTTCTGGCCAATTCGCTCGCCAAGATACGCGGCTGCGGATCCGGCGATGATGATTACCTCCCCGCCGTCCCAAAGCAGATGATGAATCTCCTTGGTCTGGATGACGGGGCGCTGTTGAGGGTCTTGTTGGAAATAGGGCCGGAGATTGAAAAGGCGGCCGTCATGCTGAATATAGATCTCGACGAGGATAGCGGTTGCCAAAGAAACAGCGAGACCTGTTCGGAAAGCATACTGCTTATCGGCCCGACACCGCGACAGATACGGCCAATCAGGCTGGTTCTTGAGTCGGCCGGTTACCATGTTACCGTAGAGGTATGCAAGACGCCCAACAGGAAATTCATACTGAATGCAAAACCGGAGATTCTGGTAATTGATATGTCGGATGGCGGGTTCGACACCGACTCGCTCGATAATGAAATCCTCGGCAGTCAGCGGAGCGTGCTTATCCTGCCGGAATCCTCGACCGTCCGGGATGCTCCCTCCCCGAGCGTAAATCTTCTCCGCGCACCTTTTACAATACAACAATTGCTTAATACTCTAAAACATCGGAAGGCGGTGTGGAATGGCTGAGGGAAAGGCTCATACGCTCCTGTTTGTCGACGATGAGGAGGGTATCCTCAACGCCCTGCGCCGGGTCTTTCGCAGGGAAGGATATGAAATCCATACCTGCCTTAATCCCTTCGAAGCGCTGGAACTGCTGAAAGAACAGCCCATAGCGCTTATCATTTCCGATTACAACATGCCGCAAATGAAAGGTACCGACTTCCTGGAAAAGGCGAGCATAATCCGTCCGGACGCAATAAGAATTATCCTGACCGGATTCGGCGATATCGACATCGCCATGAACGCCATTAACAGGGGCAAGGTTTACAAGTTTATCATGAAACCCTGGAATGACCAGGACATGAAGGTCACGGTAAAACAGGCGCTCAAGCAATACCTGCTTGTTACGGAAAACCGGCGCCTCAGCAAGCTGATTCAGGAGCAGAACTCCGTGCTCAAAAACCTCAATGCGGACCTGGAAGAAAAGGTCCGGCAGCGAACCGAGGAGATAGCGCGGAAGAATGAGGAACTGGAAGTTAATTTCATGAATTCCATAAGAGTATTTGCGACGCTGATGGAAATGCGCAATTCTTACGTGGGGAATCATTCCAAAAGGGTGGCGGAAGCCGCAAAATTCATCGCCGCCGGAATGTGCAGCGATGAAAAGGAAGCGCGTGATGTCGAAGTGGCCGCGCTCCTGCACGACATCGGCAAGATCGGCGCGCCCGACCAGGCCCTCCGCAAGGAAGACAGGCGGCTCTCCTGCGAGGAACGAGAACTCGTCAGGCGTCATCCCCTGCTCGGTCACGCTGCGGTCAAATCCTTCCAGGGACTCCAGCGGGCCGCACTTTTCATTCGTCACCACCACGAAAAATACGACGGCTCCGGCTATCCCGACGGCCTCAAAGGCAACGACATACCCATCGGCTCGCGCATTATCGCCGTACCAAACAGATACGACGTCCTTGTAAACTCCGAAAAATACCGCCGGACCTTCCGCCCCTCGGAGGCAATGGCCGACCTCCGTCGTCGGGCCGGTTCCGACTTCGACCCGAGCGTAGTGCAGCGCTTCCTCGAGGGCCTCAGGTCCGGCGAAAGCGGCATCGCCGGCAATCGCGAGATGGAAGTTTCAGTCAACGAACTCAGGCCCGACATGGTGGTGTCACGCGAGGTGCGAACCGTCAGCGGTCTCCTCCTTATGCCCCGCGGCACCAGGCTGGCCGAGTCCCACCTCGAGAAGGTCAGAAAATTCCAGCAGTTCGACCCCGTCATCGACGGCATATATATCTACCGTTCCCGACCCGCCGCCCAACCCGCCGCCCGACCCTGACGGCGCGGCTGTTCAGCAGATTCACTCCGAGCGCCGCAGGTAGTAGGTCAGTGCGACGAGCCCCACTGACACGTGCTCGTTTCCGACTATAACGTCCTCGGGCGTGACGATGGTGGTGGGCGCGAAGTTCCATATGGCGCGGATACCGGCATCCACGAGTTCGTCCGCCAGGACCTGCGCCGAGTCGGCAGGGCAGGTGAGGATAGCAAGCCTCGCGCCGAGTTCCCTGATGACCTGTTTCATCTCCCCTGTCGAGTAAACCTTGCAGCCGCCTATCACGGTGTCGAACTTCTCCGGGTCATTGTCGAAGAAGGCGACGATTGACAAACCGAAGTCCGCGAAACCGGGGTACTCGGCGATAGCGCCGCCGAGCCGGCCCGCACCCACGATGACGGCCTTGCACTGCTTTTCGAAGCCGAGAACGCCACGGATGGCCGCTATCACCTCCCCGCGCTTGAACCCCACACGCGGGCGGCCCCTGACCCCGATGAGGGCGAGGTCCTTGCGGACCTGGGTGTCATCCACGCCCACGCATTCGGCGATCCTGGCGCTGGAGACCACGTCCGATTGACTTCGAGAACTGTTGTCACAAAGACAGATGTAATAACGCGTGAGCCGTTCCAGGGTCAAACGCTTCATCCATCCGCGGGTCTCGGCGGGCGCGACCGCCTTCTTCCGACGCCGCACCCCGCCCTCGTCCGTATCTCCCGCTGTCCGCAACGTATCCTCCGCTCGCGTAAGCCTGCTATTCAAATTCCGTGCAGGCCAGGTACTCTATCCATTCGTCCATTCCGGTTCCGTCCAACGCCGAGACCTTCATTACCGGAACGTTCCCGTTAACTTGGCGAATGTACTCGATGCAGGTGTCAATATCGAACAGCAGGTGGGGAAGCAAATCGACCTTTGTAAGCACGACCGCTTTTGACTCGCGGAAAAGAAGGGGGTACTTTATCGGCTTGTCTTCGCCTTCCGTCACGCTGAGCATTGCTATCTTCGCGTGTTCGCCGATGTCGAATTCGGCGGGGCAGACAAGGTTGCCGACGTTTTCGACAATGACGATGTCCAGTTCATCGAGCGGCAGGTCACTAAGCGCACGGTGGACCAGTTTCGCTTCCAGGTGGCACGCGCCGCCGGTGAGCAACTGGCTGACGGGGACCTTCATTGCGTGGAGGCGCTCGGCGTCGCGGGTCGTCTCCACGTCGCCTTCGAGCACGGCGAAGCGTATTTTGCCAT
>QNCA01000158.1 GCA_003644325.1 Planctomycetota bacterium | reverse complement strand
CGGATGTTTGACTATAAGTTTCCATTTTGCCGGGCCTTACGGTGACAGTCACTAATCTACGAATCTCGTTCGGCAGGCTCACGAGATTCCGTAATTAGTGACAGTCACCGAGGTTAGCAAAAGCCAGTCAACTTGAGAATCTACGATCCGTTCCGACAAGGGCGGAACGGCTCCGTAATTGGTGACAGTCACCGAGGTTAACAAAAACTCGGGCAACTTGAGTAATTACTATGCCGGTACGGTGCGGCCGGAGGCCCATTGGCGCAACTCGTCTATCTTTTCGGCCATGACGACGGAGAGCGGCGAGGTGGCGCGGATTTCTTCAAGAATGCGCTCGGTTGTGAGATGTGTCTTCTCCGCGAACGCACTGTAGAGCGCCGAGACGATAGCGCCCTCGATTTCGGCCCCGCTGAAGCCCTCGCTGGCGTCGGCAAGCGTGGGGAGGTCGAACCGGCCGGGGTCGCGATTGCGCCGCTGGATGTGGATGGAGAAGATTTCCGCGCGTTGCGCGGGCTGCGGCAGGTCAACGAAGAATATCTCGTCAAAGCGTCCCTTGCGCAGCAACTCCGGCGGCAGTTGCGAGATGTCGTTGCAGGTGGCGACGACGAAGGAGAGGCTGCGCTTTTCCTGCAGCCAGGATATGAAGGCGCCGAAGATGCGCTTGGAGAGGCCGGCGTCGGCTTCCGACGAGCCCGACATGGAGAAGCCCTTCTCGATTTCATCTATCCAGAGCACGCACGGCGCGATGCTGTCCACGAGTTGGGTGATCTTTCTGAGGTTCTTTTCCGACTCGCCGACGTACTTGTCGTAGATGCGTGCGGGCTCGAATTTGAGCAGCGGCAGCGCCCAGTCGCTCGCGACGGCCTTTGCGCAGAGGCTCTTGCCGCAGCCGGGCACGCCCAGCAGCAGCATGCCTTTGGGCGGCTGCAGGCCGAACTCCGCCGCTTCCGCGGAGAGCGCTCCCTTGCGTTTCTTAAGCCACCGTTTCAGGTTTTCGAACCCGCCGAGATCCTTCAGGCTCTCCTCGCTGGAGAAGAAATCCACCACGCCCTCGCGCTGGATTATCTCCTTTTTTGCCTCGAAGACGTACTTCAGGTCGTCCTTGCTCAGTCGGCCGTCGTCGAGGATTGCCTTGGTGATGATGCGCTCGGCCTCTCCGAGAGTAAGTCCCTTGAGGTTCGCAACCATCTCGTCGACGACCTCGCGCGTGGCGCCTGTCGATACCTGCCCGGTGCGCGAGAGAGAACGGTACGTGTGGTAGAGGAGCGAGCGCAGCTCTCTCTCGCTCGGCAGCGCCAGTTCCAGGTGCACAGCCGCTTTTTCGAGTTCCTCCGGGATGTGGGTCTTTGGCGCGGAGATGACGATGGTTCTCAGCGAACCATGGAATTTCTGCGCCAGTTCGCGGAGTTTGCGCGTCACGGTGGGCTTATCGAGGTACGGGTGAAAGTCCTTAAGCAGGAATACCGCATCCATGTTGGCCAGGTCGATGTGGCCGAGCGCCTGCAGCGGCTGGACGGTGTTGTAGATGGGTTCGGGCCTGCCGAACGCGCGGAGGCCCTCGGTGGCGCTCCAGGTGAAGAACTGCATGCCCAGGCCGCCGGCGATGGAGGCGAGCATTCCCTCCGCCCGCTTCTCCTCGTACGTGTTCAGGAACACCAGCGGATAGCGCGACTTAATCAACGCCTCGATGTCTTTCGTAGAATCCATAGGCGCCTCTAATCGGAGCCCCGGACCGGATTTTATCCGGCGATCTTTTTGTGGTCAATGCGTTTGCGCGCGTTGCCGATAAGAATAATCACGGTCTCGCCGTGTTTTCTCCACGCGCGTGGGAATCGGCTTGACTGCAAGACTTCTGCCAATATAATTCAATCATCGGCGGAATGAGTCTGTTTCTACAGGGAACGACGCCACGGTTTTTTCGCTTAAGGAAAGGAGCATCCCATGACTTTACGCATAGGCATCAATGGATTCGGCCGTATCGGCCGGCTTGTTTTCCGCATCATGCAGGAAAGGAGGGACGAGTTTGAGGTCGTCGCAATCAGTCACTATGCGGCCGACGCCAGGGCGCTCGCGCACCTTGCCAAGTACGACTCGGTCTTCGGGAAGTTCAAGGGCACAATCGAAGCGACCGAAGACGCCATTATCGCAAACGGAAGGAAGACCAGGGTCATCACGGAGAAAGACCTCACCAAAATTCCGTGGAAACAGTTGGAGATTGACTGCGTGGTCGAATCCACGGGCGTGGTGCGCGAGAGAGAAGGGATACAGAAACACCTCGACGCGGGCGCGAAGCGGGTTCTGCTCACATTTGCGCCCAAGGACGACCCCGACGCCATGGTGGTGCTCGGCGTCAACGACGAGGTGCTGAAGCCGGAACACAAGATTATCTCCAACGCTTCCTGTACCACGAACTGTCTTGCTCCGATGGTTAAGGTCCTGAATGACGAGTTCGGAGTCGAGGAAGGGCTGATGACCACCGTTCACGCGGTCACAAACGACCAGCGCGTGACGGACCGCAGGCACAAGGATCCCCGCAGGGCCCGCGCCGCGTCGCAGAATATCATCCCCACCACCACCGGCGCCGCAAGGGCCGTGGGGAAGGTCATCCCTGAACTTAACGGAAAACTCAACGGACTGGCGCTGCGTGTGCCCGTGATTTGCGGCTCCATCGCCGATTTTGTGGCCGTTACCAAGAAGCCGGTCGACGTTGACTCCGTGAACAACGCCTTCAAGAGCGCCTCGGAGAGCGGCAGACTCAAGGATATTTTGGAGTACTGCGACGAGCCCATCGTTTCCTCCGACATCCTCGGCAACACCCATTCGTGCATTTACGATTCCCTGGCCACGATAACCATGGGCAAGAACATGGTGAAGGTGCTCGGCTGGTACGACAACGAGTGGGGCTATTCCTGCCGCGTCTGCGACCTGATAGCGAAGGCGGGGGCGCTGTAGTGATAAGTGATAAGTGATAAGGGATAAGGGATAAGGGATAAGGGATGAGGGATGAGGGATGAGGGAATCAGTCGAACGGAGGCCGATTCGACATTTTACGGATCTGGACGTGTGGAGACGTTCCCACACCCTGTTTCTAGATGTGTTCAAAGACTTTGAGAATGCCGGGACGCGAAGCCGGCCGGCATCGGAGGTAGTTGCACGGCAAGTGCTGCGCAGCGCATCGCCAATTGGCGCCAACATTGCTGAAGGCTTTGCTTCCAGCAGCACCAGGGAGTATATTACTCAAGTTGACTGACTTTTTCCGGGCAATGCCGGATGTTTGACTATAAGTTTCCATTTTGCCGGGCCTTACGTTGACAGTTACTAATCTACGAATCTCGTTCGGCAGGCTCACGAGATTCCGCCCGTTCCGGGTCCTCGCCCTGAGGGCCCGTCAGGGTCCGAACGGGTAATTAGTGACAGTCACCGAGGTTAGCAAAAGTCAATCAACTTGAGTATATTCGATTCCTTGAGATCGCGCGGCGTTCATGTGCCGAAACCGAGAATTGGTACTACAAGGCACGGGACGCCTCCCTTTGCACCGCTGAAACGTCTCGCGGAAGGATAAAGGATTGTCTGGATATTCACAAGATGCTTAATGCATTGACAGCAAGTCTAAGGAAGCGCAAGAAGCGAGCGACGGGAGAGAAATCAGCGAAAGCAGAGTGACCTTATTTCTCACTCATCCCGCATTCCTCATCCCGAATCACGACTTGGAGCAATCAATTGGATATACGCAAGGTGATAATCGCCCCCTCTCTCCTCTCCGCCGACTTCGCGCGTCTGGGTGAGGAAATCGAGGCCGTCGAAGCCGCCGGCGCGGACTGGCTGCACGTCGATGTGATGGACGGGCACTTCGTCCCGAATATCACCATCGGCCCCGGCGTGGTCAAGGCCGTGAAGAAGCACAGCGCCAAACCGCTGGACGTGCACCTGATGATTGCCGACCCACGCACGTATGCGCCGCGATTCATCGAAGCGGGCGCCGATATACTCACCTTTCACATCGAGGCGGACTTCAACCCGGGCTGCGTAATCGACGGGATCCGGACGGCCGCCGAGGAGGCGGGTCGCGAGGTTCAGGTCGGCCTCGTCCTCAACCCGGATACGCCCCCCTCGAGCATCGGCGAGGTTATCGACCTCGTGGATCTCGTCATGGTGATGTCGGTCTATCCGGGTTTCGGCGGGCAGCCTTTCATCGAGCGGGCCACAAGGAAGGTTGAGGAGATATTGCAGATGCGACCGGACCTGCTTATAGAAATCGACGGCGGCATAAACGCGGAGAACATAGAGATTCCGGCGTCGCGGGGCGTGCAGGTATTTGTCGCGGGCACGGCGGTCTTCGGCGCCGACGACTACGCCCGAAGCATCAGCGTACTTAGACAAAAGGCCGAGACCGCCCTGGGCGGCGGCACATACATAGTCTGACCTCACAAAACGCGAGGCGCTGCGTATCACATACGTCGTGATTCGGCATCATGTGCGGGGGCGGGTTGTGGTCCGTCCCTGATTTTATGGAGAATCGCCAAGGAGCAGTCGGAAATGCGAACAAAACTCCCGTGCAAGTGCGGCGCGAATGTGACCGTGACGAAGGACCAGGCCAACACCAGCACTCAGTGCGTGTCCTGTCTGAGCAGGATACTTGTGCCTCCCGAGAAGATTCTGGTCAGCCTGGGGGCGCTCCATCGCGACAGGGGCCTTCGCGTCGCCGGTATGGTGGTCCTGGGAATTTTCATCGTGGCAGCCGTGGCGGCCGGCATATACGCGCAATCGAAAAAGGAACAACTCCTCACCAAACTGCCGGCCACGGTACGCGACCAGATTGTTAAAACCAGGCAGTACATCAGAACAGTTGAAAACAATGTCAGGAACAACGGCGGCGACCCCGAAGAAGACGCCAAACTGCGCGACCTCCAAGACCTGTTGGACGCCCTACGG
>QNCA01000157.1 GCA_003644325.1 Planctomycetota bacterium | reverse complement strand
GGCCACGATGCTGCCGGCGTCACCCCGGCCCGCCCCGCCGCCCCCGAACAGGGCGAACAGCACCACCGCCGGCAGGGCCGCGCTCACGGCGTACTTGAAACGCGAGCGCACCACCCCGGGGACGTCGGTCTCCTGGGTGACGGCGGAGACTATGGTGGTGTCGGAAACCGGCGCCAGGTTGTCGCCGAAGGCGGCCCCGGAGAGGATGGCCCCGAAGAGCACCACCGGGTGGGCCCCCAGGACGATGCCGGCCGGGTACATGAGCTCGCAAAAGGCGATGGTGGTTCCGTAGCCGGTGCCCACGGCGGTGGCGAACACTGCCGCCAGCAGGAAGGTCACCACCACGAAGGCCGCCCCCGAAAAGCCGGTGGCCGCTCCCAGCCACACCAGGCCCTTGACCAGGCCGCCGGCGGCCAGCACCTTGGCGAACATGCCCGCCCAGATCCAGCACACGATGGCGATCACCCCCACCGGCTTGCTCATGCCGTCGAATACCGCCTGGCAGTAGTCGCCCCAGCCGCTGCGGCACAGGAACATCCCCCCCACCAGTCCGGCCACCGCCGCCAGGATCAGTCCCGTCTCGTCGGGAGCGCCGTGCTCGGCCAGTCCCAGGCACAGGGATATGGCCAGGACGATGAACAGCAGCATGGGCAGGGACGCTCCCAGCGGCCCCAGGTGGAAATCCAGCCTGGTGACGGCCTGCCCGTAGGCCGAGCGCTCGGCCTTCTCCTGCGTTCCCGTCTCATCCGTCGCTGCCTGCTTTTCCCGGTCGCTCTGCGCCTAGACGGCCTCCCGCGCGGGCCCGGCGCCGCTTCGCGGCTCCCCGTCGGTACCGCCCCGGGAGCCGGCCGCGCCGGGGCCGGGCCGCTACTCGCTTTCTTTCAGGTTGTCCAGCATCTGGTCGATGTCGAAATCCCCGCCCTCGCCCTGGCCCGCAGCCAGCGGCGCCGGCCCCTGCCCGGGGCCGTGGCGGGCGGCGGCCCGTGGCCGCGCCGGGGCGGTGGGACGCTTCTCCAGCTCGGCGATCTTGTCCTTGAGACGCTTGACCTCCAGCTCGGCGATCTTCAGCGCCTTGCCCCGCTGCAGGTAGTTGTCGTTCATCTTGGTCATCTCGGCGATGTGGGCCGCCCGCACCCGTTCCAGCTCCTTGAGGTAGTGATCCTGCTTGGCCTCCATCTCCTGGATGTAGTGCAGCTCGGTCTCCTCCTTCTCGCGGATGGCCCCGTTGAGGGCCTCCTGGATCTGCTCGAGCTTCTGCCGCGCCGCGGCGGCCTCCTCCTCCAGCTGCCGGCCCTGCTGCCGTTGCTGCTCGAGCTGCTGGCGCAGCTGTTCGCCCTCCTCCTCGAGCTGTCGCCGGAGCAGCTCGGCTTCGTCCCTGCCCTTCCGGGCCTGCTCCAGCCGCTGCTGCCACAGGGATTCGTTTTCCTGCAGCTTCTCCTGGTACTCGGCCCGCAGCTGGTTCTGCTGCTCCTCGGCGGCGGCCAGCTGCTCGTTCATCTGCGCCAGCCTCTCCTCCCACCGGGAGATGCGCTCGCGCATTTCCTCGCGCAGGGTCTCGGTGTTTTCCTTGCTGTGGGCCAGCTCGTCCTGCAGCTCGGCCACCTGGGCCTCGGCCTGGGCCAGTTGCCGGCGCAGGCCCTCGATCTCCTGGGCGGCCTGTTGCTGCTGCTGGCGGCCCTGCTCCAGGTCCTGTTCGAGCCGGGCGCGAACCTCGCGCAGGCTCTGGATCTCCTGCTGCCACTCCTCGCCCAGCCGCTGTTGCTCGGAAAGCTGCTGCTCCAGCTCGGCCAGCCGGCCCTCGGCGCCGGCCAGCGACTCGGTGAGCTCGGCTTCCCGTTCCCCGGCGATCTGCCGCTGCTGCTCCAGCTGCTGCTCCAGCTGCTGCCGGACCTGCGCGGACTCCTCCCGCAGCTGCTCCTGCTGCTGCTGGGCCTGCAGGCGTTCGAGTTCCAGCTGGTGCTCGTGCTGCGTCTGCTGTTGCTCGAGCTGCTGCTGTGATTCCCGGCGCACCTCGTCCAGCTCCCGGGAGATGTGCTCCAGGCTGGAGTTGCTCTCCTCCAGTTGTTGCTCCAGCTCGCCCAGGCGTTGCCGCGCCGTCTCGCGTTCCTGCTCCAGCACCTGCCGGAGCTCGTCACGCTCGCGACTCAGCTCGCCGATCTGCTGCCCGGCCTCCTGCAACTCCTGCCGCAGGGCCCCGGCCTCGCTCTGGTGCTGCCGGTGCGCCTCCTCCAAGTCCTGTTCCAGCTGCTGGATCTGGGCCTGGGCCTGCTCGTGGCGCTGCTGCAGCTGCACCTGCAGCTGCTCGGCTTCCTCCCGGGCCTGTTGCAGCTCCTGGCGCAGCGAGGAGATTTCCCCGTCACGCTCGGACAGCTGTTGCTCGGCCTGGAGCTGGTACTCGTCTTTCTCCCGGCGAGTCTGATCCAGGTACTCCTCCAGCGCCTCGAGCTGCGAGGACAGCTCCTGCTCACGCTGCAGGCGCAGGTTCTGTTCCTCGCTCAATTTCTCCTGCAGCTCGCCCACCTGCCGGTTCAACTCGGCCTGCAGGCGCTCGATCTCGCGCCCGGCGGCATCCTTGTCCTTGCGCACGACGATGAGCTTCTGCTCCAGGTCGCGGATGTTCTCCTGGCGATCGCGCAGCTGCAGCTGCAGGTCCTCCCGGGTACGAACCAGCTCCTCCTTGATATCGCCCAGCTCCTGCTCCAGCTCGGCGATGGTGGACTCCCGCTCGGCCAGGCGCCCGCCCAGGCGCTGCTCCTGCTCCGCCTTGGCCTGGCGCAGCTCGGCCAGCTCGCCCTCCAGGGACTTGATCTTGGATTCCCGGTCATCGAGGCGGGCGGCCAGGCGTTGCTGTTGCTCGTCCTTTGCCTGCTGCAGCTGCTGCAGCTCGCCCTCGAGCTGCTCGATCTTCTCCCCGCGCTCGCCCAGGCGTTGCTCGAACAGCTCGGCCTGCTCCTGCTTGGCCTGGCGCAGCTCGGCCAGTTCGTTTTCCAGGCTGTTGACCTTCTCCATCTGGGCGCTGAGGCCCTCGTTGAGAACCGTCTCCGAGCGCGACTTCTCCTCGGCCAGCACCTGCAGGTCTTCTTCCAGCTTGCGAACCCGTTGCTCGGCCTGCTCCAGGGAGTTGCGCAGGCTGTACTCGCTCTCCTCCTTCTCCTTCTGCAGGTCGGCCAGCTGCTCGCGCAGCCTCTTGATGTCGTCGTTGTTGGCGGCGATGGTGAGCTCGTGGCTGCTGATGGCCTCCTGCAGCTCCTGCTCCCGGGCGGCGTGCTCCTCGATGGTGTTTTTCAGCTTCTCGCCCAGCAGGGCATATTGCTCCTCGCCGGCCTTGAGCTTGTCGCGCAGCGACTTTTCCATCTCCTCGCGGTCGCGCTCGAACTGGATCATCTGGATGCGCATGTCGTTGATCTGCTTTTCCTTCTCGGCAACCACCTGGATGAGATCGTTTTCGGTGACCACCTTCTCTTCCAGCAGGGAATCCACCGAGGCCTTGAACTCGCGGGCCTGCTGCTCGGCGTCCTTGCGGGCCTCTTCCAGCTTGCGCTCGAGATCCTCCACGCGCATGCGCAGGCCCTGGATCTCCACTTCCTTGTCCAGCAGCTTCTCGTTGTAGGCGGAGAATTCCCGTTCCTTCTGTTCCCAGATCTCCGCCAGGCGGGCGATCTCTATCTCCCGCTGCTTGAGCTTGTCGCGCAGGAACTCCAGCTTCTCCTCGGGGCCGCCGCGAGAAGCCTTCTTCTTGCGACTCTTGCGGCCCCCCTTGTGCAGCTCCTTGCGCACTCCCTTGATGGAGGCGAAGGCCTTGTCAACGAAGGCCATGTCGCTCTCGCTGACGTACTTGGCCTCGGGAACCGGCGGCGTCGGGGGCGGAGAGCCGTCCAGCTCCTCGACGATGGCGGAATCATCGATGGTCTCCACCTCGTCCGCGGAGATCTCCACGGGCTCGTCCTGGGCCGGCTGCTCCGCTTCCGCCTCCCCACCCTCCGGGGCGGCCGTCGTCTCGGCCTCCTCCGCCGTCTGGGCGTCACCGCCGGCGGCGGCCTCCTCGCCCGCGGCCTCCCCGCCTTGTCCTTCCGCCGCCCGGCCGGAATCGCCGGCATCCTCGTCGCCGGGCGGCTGCTCCTCCGCCGCCGCGGCCTCGTCCTCCACGGCGGCCGGGGATTCGTCGCCGGCATCGCCTTCCGCCGTCCCGCTCTCGCCGGCTTCCTCCCCGCCGCCTTCGGCCCGGTCTTCCGGCTGTTGCTGCGGCTCTTGCTCCGCCTGCTCCACCGGGGCCTCGCCAGCCTCGTCCAGCACCCCCACGAGCTGGCCGACCTTGTCTGTGAATTCCTCCATGTCGAAGGGCATGAGCAGGTAGGCGTCGGCCGGGTACTTGCCCTGGCCGTGTTTCTGCACCGCCTCGGCGCTGTCTTCGGAGGTCATGAACAGGATGGGGGTATTCCTGACCCCGTCGGCCTTGCGGATCTGGGTGCACAGGGTGTAGCCGGACACGTCGGGCATCTCGGCGCGCAGTATGATCAGGTCCGGCATGTTCTCCCGCACCTGTTCCAGCGCCTCCTTGCCCTGCTCCACGAAATGGAACTGGAAGCTGCCGCTGCCGAGCACGGCTGCCAGGGAGAGGGCGAATTCCTTCTCGTTCTCGATGATGAGGATCTTTTTCTGGGTCATGGCAGGACTGGCACCTCGAAAAGTTGTTAGCGTGGGCGCAGCTCAGGCACCGGCGCCGTCTTTGCTCTCGTTGTAAAACAAGACGATGGAAATACAGTGGAACTCCCTGTCGCTGGATTGCACCACCCGCATGTCGACCACCTCGCAATCGGGGTGCTCCCGCAGCCACTCGGTGACCTTGTCTCCCAGTTCTTCCCGGTTGCGTGCCAGGGTGGCGGAAAACACCTTCACTCCATTGAAAGCACGCATGGTTCCTCCCCTCGCTCCGCTT
>QNCA01000156.1 GCA_003644325.1 Planctomycetota bacterium | reverse complement strand
GTTTGCTTCTCAGCGGGCCGCGTATGTCCGGGATGGTGCAGTAGGTGCAGCGGTTGGGGCAGCCTTCGGAAATGCGAAGATAGGCATTGTGCAGGGGTGTCAGCCGGAGACGGGCGGTGTCGGGCGCGACCGATTCCGGCGGCGAATATGTGGCGGCAAGGGTGCGCCCCCTGCCGCCTTTCGCCGACACCCGCCTGAACAGACCGGGCAAGCGCTCCTGATGATATATTCCCGCAATGGCGTCGATGCCGGGATAGCGGCGGAGCAGTTGCCCGCCGTAGCGCTGGGGCATGCAGCCTGTGACCACAACGTACCTGACCCTTCGCTCCTTTTTGAGGCGAAGCATCTCTTCGATAACCTGGAAAGTTTCGTCGCGGGCAGCGTCGATGAATGCGCACGTGTTGACGATAACGAAGTCCGCGCCGTCAGCGTCGGGCGTGATTAGGAAGCCGTCCTGACCCAGCGCGCCGAGTATTTTCTCGGAATCGACGAGGTTCTTTGCGCAGCCGAGGCTGATAAGCGCGACTGACGGGAGGGGGTTTCGCGTTCGTTTCATGTCGTATTCAAGAAAAAGGCCTGCCATCCACCGGCGGCGGACTGGCAGGACCTGCCTGGTTGCTCAGTGGATAAGTCTAAATTGTTATCTCTTCCTCAACGCCGAGCCGCCATTTGAATATCCAGAATATGCGCTGAGTGATCACGTTGCCGATTCTCTCCCTGTGGTATATGGGCAGTATGGGCGCGATACCCCAGGTATGGGTGGAGAAGGTGCGGCGGTCGTAGAAAAAGATGGTGAGCACGCGCATCCGCTTGGCGTGGTCGTTCTTGAAGTAGCCGAACAGCAGCGGAAAGTCGAAACTCTTGATGTCCGTGGTGGGTATGCTCAAGTAAAGGTCGAGCATTTCCTTCTTGCCGTCCACCGATGTGCGCACGACCCTGACGGGCGTCTTCACGCCGGGATCCATCCGCGCGATGAGCCTCACAAACCGGCTTGTGGTCGTGAATGGTTTGTTGTTGACCAGGTAAATTATATCGGCCTTGCGGAAACCGCTCTCCTCGGCCTGGGTATTGTGGAGGACTTCGTTTATTTGAATGCCGAACTTGGGATAATACTTGTCCTTGTAACTCAGGTGCACCCAGGCGTCATTGTACCCTATCTTTTCGACCTTCCACTTTAGAGTAAGCCCGAACGGCACGACATCCGGCGCTTTAACGGCCCGGGCATCCTGTGGGCCTTGTTGCGGCGCGGTCTTGCACCCTGCCGCTGAAATGAGCAAAGCGACTGCATACAGGAGAATGAATGCCTTCTTCATGGTCCCCCCTCCAAAAAAGGCGGTGAGTTTCGTCCAAGGCGCGACACGTTCGAGCCCGCGTCGCGGATGGAAACCGACATGACAGGAAAATTATACGATGTGGCAGGGCTTTGTCAAATTGTTTTGTGTTTTCGGGAGCATGCAAGAATCCCGGGCAACCTCGGCGACCCGGAAGCGGCCCGGTGTTCAGGGTCTCCGCGCCGCGATTTTCGCTTGCAATCGGCACGGTACGTGCTATCGTTAAATCCGCTGTAGCGCATTATTCCGACGAAACGAGACCCAAGGGAGGAAACATGAAACCTCTTATCGCGCTTGCATGTATAACTGCGCTGTGTGCCGCCGGTTGTTCTTACAAGGCCGGTACGGAACAGGAAATCCTGAAGGTCGAGTACCGGGGAGACATCAGGTACACGGCGGACGACATAAGCAAAGAGCGGGCGGAGTGGAACGTGCTGGAATATCGCCTCAGCCGCACCGTCGGCGAGGGCTGCGAAAGACGGCGGACCGTGCAGGACTACGATACGTACGTGCCTTACAGGCTCGGCACGGAGTGCGGGAACCTAATGCAGGGCTTAATCTCCACCGCGCTTCTGCCGGTTACAGTGCCGTTGTTTGCGCTGTCGGGTTCGGAGGCCGGGGTCCTCGGCGACCACATCAAGCAGATCGGCCATGACCTGAACATCTTTCTGGCCACGCCGCCGGACGATGCGTATCTCTTCAACACGCCCCTTGAACGCAAGCCCGTCGGCGAACCGCGTGAAAGCGGCTGGGAGCCCATAACCACAATGCGCAACATGCCGCTCAAGAACACGAGAGTGGAGGCAAGAATCGATGCGCTGGGTTTTGCCGCTTCCGGCGTAACGGACGACAGAGGAATCGTGTCATTCGACGTAAGCGGCATCGCCGGCAACATACGCATACCCGAAGGGGCAAACTACGCGGAAGTGGCGGTGCGAATCCTTATCAAGGACGTAGCCGGTACACCCGTGATAGGGGTAATGTCTCGCGTATATCAAAAGCCGGTCGGTCCGTGATGCTTCCTGCGACCACGGGTCGGCGCCTGAGCGGCCGCTTCTTACAAATTATCAACAGATATTCAACCCGATTCTTGCATTCGGGCAACCTATTGCATTTTGTAGGATCGGCTCGAATGCCCGTCATTTCATACCGGAGAAGGCCGCACGGGACAGTAAAGCCAATATCGTGCCGAAAGAGGCTCGCAAAATTCGCGTTAAAATTTTCATAAAGCATATTCTTCGCATAAGTCAAAACGTTTCCATCACTCAACGGGCCGCATTGCCGCGAAAACGGCCGCAAAAAACTTGAACAAATATTTTCGGTTTGACATCGTTATAAACGCGCGGTAGTATCCCTTTTGAAGCGAAGCAAAGGGGAGATTCACACAACGCTTCGCCCATCTGGGCGGATGTTTGGCTTCATTTCTTCCAAGAACGCTCTCCGCCACCGTTACGATCGCAGGAGGGGATAGTCTGTCCATATCAATGTCGGGGGGAACCGTGACGATTGCATCTACTTCCATTTGGGATACGGTTCAAAGCGATATCGTCAATAAGATCGGCACAAAGAGATACAACCTTTGGATAAAGCACACAACTCTTAAATCGCTCGGCGACGAGGCGGCATTGATAGGGGTTCCGAACCTGTTCATACAGGCCTGGCTTGAAAAGAAATTCAAGGAGGATTTACGGGATTCCATCAGGCGTGTTACGGGCAAAAACGTAGATATCCGATTTGTCGTGGACGGGTCGCTCTTCCGTGAAATGCGCCTGTCGCAGGACAATGCGGGCGTGACGCCGCTTATATCGCGCCCGAAGAACCCGCCGGAGGTACGGGGCTCCGCGCTGAATCCGCGCTACACGTTCAAGCGATTCGTCGTCGGAGATTGCAACAGGTTCGCCTGCGAGATGGCGCGCAGCCTGGCACAGACGAAGTCCAGGGAACTGAACCCGCTCTTCATCTACGGACCCGTCGGCGTAGGCAAGACGCACCTCTTGCAGGGTTTTGCCGCGGAACACAAACGCCGCCATCCCGAAGAGGGCGTTACCTACGTCACGTGCGAGCAGTTCGTCAACCAGTTCGTAACCTCCATCCAGAAGAGACGGACCGAGAACTTCAGGTCGGTCTATAGAACCACCGATGTGCTGGTCATCGACGATGTGCAATGGCTTTCGGGCAAGAAAAGTTCGCAGCAGGAATTTCTGCACACGTTCAACGCCCTTACGGCGCGCGACAGGCTGATTGTCGCCGCGGGTGATTCCTATCCTCGCGAAATCACCGCCACCGGGGCCGCTATCATCGACAGGCTGGCATCGGGAATCACCGCGCGCATCGACCCGCCGGACTACGCCACTCGCCTCAACATAATCCGCGCCCGTTCGGCGGAACTGAAACGCCACGTGCCGGACGGGGTTGCGCGACTGCTCGCGGAAAGATTCACAAACAACGTGCGCGAACTCGAGGGCGGGTTCCTCAAGGTACTGGCGTTTCACTCGCTCCTCGGCAAGCCGCTTGATGAGCAAACGGTCCTGGAAATTCTGCGCACGGAACGCGTCGCCACGGGCCATCGCACAACATTGGAGACGGTGGTGCAGGCCGTCGCCTCTCACTACGGCCTCTCCCCGCAGGAAATCATCTCAAGTCGCAAGACCCGGTCCCTGTGCCTGCCGCGACATGCGGCCATGTACCTGGCCAGGCGGGGCACCAGGCATTCACTGAAGGAAATCGGCCAACACTTCGGCGGCCGCAGCCACGCCGCCGTGTTGCACGCCGTCAAAACAATAGAGAAAAAAATCGAATCCGACCCCGCCCTGGCCGAGGCCATACGAGGTCTCCGGCACACCCTGGGAATGAATGACCATTAGGAAAAAGGCACGGGTATATACGGATGGATTGGCGACAAAACTTGCGAGAGAAGGGGTTCATATAATCTCCGAGGGGGCTCCGCAGCATTCGCCCGGCGAACATGGTGCGGAGTTTTTTATGGCAACACGCCGGCTCGCCGGCCACTACATATTGCATAGAGCCCGACTGATGAAAGGTGGAAGGTAATGGTATCAGGGCCGTTGCCCATAGGTCTTGGCGGTTTTTTTTGACTTTTTTCAGTTTAACCCTTGACTCCATCCAGCAGTGTGATATACTACATGTTGGATGAGCGGACTAAAGCAGCCGTATATGTAAGGGTTGTGGAAGGGCAGTGGGTAAGATGTGCATAAGTTGGTTCAGCGCGCCCCCGGAATGATTTTTCTTGTTCGAGCGGTGACTGGCGAGAGAGGGGAAAAGACATCGCCAGTATGGCGTCGGGTCACGGCACAAACTATTTGCCTGTCCAAGCCTGCTGAGGGGGAGGCCGACAGGCGCGTAAAAAGGCCCGTAGGGGAGAACCTGGGATTCGTGGGAAACTCCAACAGCCGTTTGCCGTCCCGGCGCCTTCTTCATTATTTTGCTCGCCGTGTTGCAGGCATGACAAGGGAAGATGGCGGCCGGCATGACGCGTAGAAGGAGAACTAGTTACTCAAGTTGACTGACTTTTTCTGGATGATGGTGGGTGCTTGATTATAATCTGCTGTTTCACAACACCTTACGGTGATAGTCACCAATCTACGATCCGTTCCGAC
>QNCA01000155.1 GCA_003644325.1 Planctomycetota bacterium | reverse complement strand
TGGGTAATGGTAACAGTCACCTTTCGCGGTTCTTTAACCGGTCAATCTTCAACAGTTTGGATGATGAACAAATTTAAGATTAGACATGTTTCACTCGGAAAGGGCAGATAGTCAAGAAAGATTCTCCCGGCACAATTCGTGCCGGACAGTATCGGACCTGACCCCTTTAGGTGTCGTTTGTGGCGCGGGGTTTTTGTTGACGCCCCCGGCAGTAAGTGTTATATCTCCCTTCGCACGGATGGGCCGTGGGCCGGACCGGGTCTTTGTTTTGGATTTTCGGGCGTAAGGCCGGGGAGGATGCGACGTGAAAGTGCTTGTGTGTGACAAGATAAGTGACGAGGGAATCAAAGTCCTTCGGGACGCGGGCCTGGAAGTTGACGTGAAGACCGGCATGTCGCCGGAGGAAGTGGCGGAGGTGATAGGACCGTATCACGCCGTCATAGTCCGTAGCGCTACAAAGATCCGCAAGCCCGCAATTGAGGCCGGCGTCAACCTGAAGGCTATCGCCAGGGGCGGTGTGGGCCTGGACAACATCGACGTTGACTTCGCCAGGGAGAAGGGTATCCAGGTGCTGAATACCCCGGGGGCAACCGCCATATCGGTCGCTGAACTGACGATGGGCATGATGTTGAGTCTCTGCCGTCCCATTCCCCGTGCCGACGCGTCGATGAAGGCGGGGAAGTGGGAAAAGAAGAAGTTCATGGGAACCGAACTCTACGGCAAGACGCTGGGCGTTATCGGCACGGGCAAGATAGGACTGAACGTAATCCGCATCGCGCGCGGTTTCCAGATGGATGTCATCGCCTACGATGTTATCAAAAATGAGGAAATGAGCAAGGAACTGGGCTTCAGTTACGTGGAGATGGATGAGTTATTGGCCCGCTCCGACGTCATTACCGTGCATGTTCCGTTGATGCCCGCAACCCGGCACATGATAAATGCGGAGACCATCGCGAAGATGAAGGATGGAGTGTTTGTGGTCAACTGCGCGCGCGGAGGCGTGGTAAACGAAAAGGACCTCGTTGCCGCGCTCAAGTCCGGCAAGGTCGCCGGCGCGGCCACGGACGTTTACGAAAAAGAGCCCACCGACAACAAGGAGTTGCTGGCGCTGGACAACGTGGTCCTGACGCCGCACATCGGCGCGTCCACCAGGGAAGGGCAGCTGCGCGTGGCGCTCGAAATATGCGAGAAGGTCGTGAAGGCGCTGAAGTAGCGCACGGGCAACGAACAGGCAACCCTATGTTCGCTTCGCTCACCGGGCAGGCGGGCAACGGGCAACGAAGGGGCAAGGGCAAAAGGTAAGGGGTTTATCCCGAGGAGGTAGGACGAGGGGCATGTAGAAGCGACCGAACTTATCCCGCTTAACAAAGTGTCGAGGAAAGGTCATGCCGGAAGTTTTTCCATTTCACGCATGTCGCTATAATACGGAAAAAATCAAGGACATCAGCGCGGTTGTTACGCAGCCGTACGACAAGATAGACCAGGCGTTGCAGAAGAAGTATTATGCGGCGCACGACCGCAACATCGTCCGCATCATTCGCTGCAAGGAGGAGGCGGGCGACGACGAAAACAGCAACAAGTACACCCGTGCGGCGGATTACCTGCGGCAGTGGCTCGCGGATGGGACTTTCGTCAGGGACGACAAGCCCGCCATATACGCCTATTATCAAGATTATGTTCTCCCGGGCGGCGCGCGCAAAACCCGCAAGGGTTTCATCGCGCTGGGCGAATTGATGGACTACGGGAAGGGAGGCGTCAAGCCGCACGAGAAGACGCTGGCCGGGCCGAAGGCCGACAGGCTGAACCTGCTGCGCGCCACGCAAGCACAGTTCGGCCAGATATTCATGCTGTATTCCGACCCGGAAAATGCGATCAACGCGATTCTGGACGAGACCGCCCGTGAAAAGCCCCTCGTCGAAGCGTTCGTCGGCGACGACGAGCGTCACCGTATATGGCCCATCACCGAGCCGGACAAGATAGCGACGGTCCAGCAGCTCATGCGGGGCAAGCCGCTCTTCATAGCCGACGGCCACCACCGTTACGAAACCGCTCTGAACTATCGCAATGAAATGCGCGCCAAGGGCTTCAGGTGCGAGGGCCTGGAAACCTTCGACAGGAGGATGATGACTTTCGTCAACATGGACGACAAGGGTCTCACGATTTTCCCCACGCACAGGCTTATATTCGACGTGCCCGAGTTTGAGCCTGAACTCCTGCTCAAGCGGCTGGGCGACTTCTTTGATATCCGCGAGTTCCCGTTTGACGAATCGACGGAGGAGAGGGTCCGCACGGAGTTCCTGGAAGACCTGAAGGTGGAAGGCATGGACTCCCACTGCCTGGGCATGTACCTCGCCAGGTCAAAGGTATATTACCTCCTGACCCTCAGGGACCCCGGAGATATAGATAAGATAATCAGCGACGACAGGCCGTCGTCGTGGAAGCGGCTGGACGTGAACGTTCTTCACATGATGATCCTAGAGCCGTTCCTGGGCATAGGGGCGCGGGAGCTGGAGGCCCAGACAAACGTCCACTACGAACGCTCCGCCCCGGACGCGCTCGACAAGGTAAAAGCCGGCGATTACCAACTGGCCTTCATAATGAATCCCACGAAGGCGGAGCAGGTCAGGGAGGTCGCGCTGGCCGGAGAGAGGATGCCGCAAAAATCGACGGACTTCTACCCGAAACTTCTTACCGGCCTCGTTTTCGTGAAACTGAATGTCCTGAAGTGAACCACGCCTTTGAAGGAGCAGCGAGATGCACAAGAGATTATTCATCCCCGGCCCCGTTGAGGTGTCGAAGGACGTCCTGGAAGCGATGGCCACCCCGATGATAGGTCACCGCAGCCCGGAATTTTCCGAACTCTACAACCGCGTCATTCCGAAGGTGAAGAAGATACTCTACACCGACCAGCATGTTTTCCTCGCCTCGTCCTCCGCGACCGGCATGATGGAGGGCAGCATACGCAACCTGGTGAAAGGGCGCGTACTCGTCGCCTGCAACGGCGCGTTCTCAGACCGCTGGCACGAAATCGCCGTCAACTGCGGCAAGGAAGCCGACCAGTTAAAGGTTGACTGGGGCAGGGCAATCACGGCGGACATGGTTGACGAGGCGCTCTCAACCGGCAAGTACGACGCCTTCACCTTCACGCACAACGAAACCAGCACCGGCGTCATGAGCCCCCTCGAAGAAGTCGCGGAAGTCCTTAAAAAATATCCCGACGTCTCTTTCCTTATCGATGCCGTAAGTTGCATGGCCGGCGTGAAGATAGAGGTTGACAGACTCGGCATCGACTGCGTGCTGGCCGGCACGCAGAAGGCATGGGGCATGCCTCCCGGGCTCACTGTCTTCACCGTCAGCGAAAAGGCCATGGAAAAGGCCAAGACCGTCGAGGGCAAGGGTTCGTATTTCAACTTCGAATTGTTCCTCAAGTATCACGAGAAAGGCCAGACGCCCAACACGCCGGCGATATCGCTCATTTTTGCCCTTGACCATCAGTGCGACAAGATGCTCGCCGAAGGCCTGGACAGGCGCTTCGCGCGACACCTCGAGATGGCCGCGCGCTGCCGCGCCTGGGCGAAAGAGCGCGGTTTCAAGTTGTTCGCCGAGGAGAACTACGAGTCGGTCACCCTGACCTGCGTGGAAAATACACGCGGCATAGATGTAAATGCGCTAAACGACTTCCTTGCCACAAAGGGTGTGGTCATCTCCAACGGATACGGAAAGCGGCTCAAGGGCAAAACCTTTCGCATTGCTCACATGGGCGACTGCACGCTCGGCGAACTCGAGGAGGTCCTCGGCTACATCGACGAATTCCTCAACAAGTAGATGACCAGACGACCGGTTAACCAGATGACCGGTTGACCAGAGAGGGGGGTTGGCTTGTCACTCCGGCTTTGCATTCTCGGCAGCGGCTCGCGTGGAAACGCCGCCATAGTCAGGACGGACCGCGCCTGCCTGCTCATAGATGCCGGCCTCGGCATTCGCGCGCTGAAGTCGCGCCTGGCCGCCCGCGACATGGCCCTGGACGACGTTGACGCGCTCATTGTCACTCACACGCACGGCGACCACCTGCGCTCATCCGCCATTACGGCATGTACGAATCACCGCATCCTGATGTACAACCACGCCGCCAACGAGGCGGTCATCGCCGCCAGGTATCCGCGATTCCGAGAACTTGCCGAAAGGCGCCTGAACGCCACCTTTGACTGCGCGCCTCTGGCGATAGACGATATCGCGGTACGCGCCGTCCCGGTGCCTCATGACGCCGACGGCGCCACCGTCGCGCTGATAATCGAGCGCCGTGACGGCGAGGAGCGGCAGCGCATCGCCTTTGCAACCGACCTCGGCCGCGTGCCCAACGAACTGCTCGACGTTTTTGCCGACTCCGACGTTCTAGTCCTGGAGTTCAACCACGACGTTGACATGCTCCGGAATTCCAAACGCACGGCGTACCTCAAGGCCCGGGTGAACGGCACGTCGGGTCACCTGTCAAACGCGCAAGCCGTCGCCGCCCTGCGGACGCTCATCGCGCGCAGCAGGCGCCCGCCGCTGGCCGTAGTGCCTGCGCACCTCAGCCGCGAGTGCAACACGCCGCGCCTGGTCGGCGGCCTGGTGAATGACGTTCTCCGGAAACACGGCGCGCACAAGACCCGCGTAGTCATGACCTCCCAGGACCGGCCCACCGAATGGCTCGACATCCGCGCAATGCGCGGCCAGCCTTCTCTCTTCTGACGAAACGTGTGCGCGCCGAATGGGCGGGTAGGGGGCCGACTTCGGTGACTGAAAGGTGACCGTCACCTTTATTCCTCGGACCCTGACCCCGATGGAATCGAGGGCACGGATCGCCGTAGACCCCGAGCGGAGTCGAGGGGTAGATTAGCCCGTACGGCCTTCCTTGCGGTGACAGTCACTAATCTACTCAAGTTGGCTAACTTTTTGTTAACCTCGGTGACTGTCACCAATTACGGA
>QNCA01000154.1 GCA_003644325.1 Planctomycetota bacterium | reverse complement strand
TTCTCGGCCCGTCTCACAACTGATAAATTTTATCAATAACAGCCGCCCGTGTCAAGCCGAAACGCGGCAAGGCGCGGACCGCTTCCAATTCACCACAAAGACTCAAAGAACACCTGAAATCCCTGGCCGGCCTGCCCGTACGGGTATGAGGGCGGGCTGACTTCTGCCCGTTGCCTGTTGCCTTATTATTATGCCTCTCCCCATTGTCAAGACCAGTTTTGCTCTGATTTAAGGTGGACGGTAGTGGGAACTGCTGCTGCAACGGAAGGAGCCCCTCTAAAGCGACTGGAGTTGCGGGAGTGTTGCGCGGAAAATTTCGGAACCGCTGATGGGAATTTATCCCGAGGTGAACCGAGGGACAGATGAACTCAGATAGGTAGGGCATCCGGCAAGGCAGCAACGCAAGCAGGCCCTGCGTTCGTTAAGGCGTGGGGCCTGCTTGCTGTTTTGTTCTTTTGTCCTTGTTGTCGAATTCGGGTAATGGAGACTCCGGGGAGTCAGACCCTTCCCGTCGCTTTGCTCCTCCTCCCTGGCCGTAAAGCCAGAGCCTTCACGGCTCGGGCGGGCAGCGTCTGACCCCCTCGCGGTATCACTTGCCGCCGAGGGCCATGAGGAATTCGGCGTTGGTTTTGTACTTCTTCATCTTGTCGCGCAGCAGTTCCATCGCCTCGATGGGGTGCATGTCGTTGAGGACCTTGCGCAGGAGCCAGATGCGCTTCAGTTCGTCTTTGTCGACGAGAAGTTCTTCCTTGCGGGTGCCGGAACGGTTGATGTCTATGGCGGGATAGACGCGCTTGTCGGAAAGGAGTCGGCTGAGGTGGAGTTCCATGTTGCCGGTGCCCTTGAATTCCTCGAAGATGACCTCGTCCATCTTGGAGCCGGTTTCTATGAGGGCGGTGGCGAGTATGGTGAGGGAACCGCCTTCTTCGATATTGCGCGCGGCGCCGAAGAAGCGCTTGGGCTTTTGCAGGGCGCTGGCGTCGATGCCGCCGGAAAGGATGCGGCCGGAGTGGGGCTGTTCGTTGTTGTACGCGCGGCCCAGCCGCGTTATGGAGTCGAGCAGGATCACCACGTCCTTGCCGTATTCGACGAGGCGCCGGGCCTTTTCGCCGACCATCTCGGCGACCTGGATGTGGCGGCTGTAAGGTTCGTCGAAGGTGGAGGAGATGACCTCGCCCTTTACCGAGCGTGCCATGTCGGTGACCTCTTCGGGGCGTTCGTCTATGAGCAGGACTATCAGGTAGATTTCGGGGTGGTTGGTGGTGATGCTGTTTGCCATTTCCTGGAGCAGGACGGTCTTGCCGGTCCTCGGTGGAGCGACGATAAGCCCGCGCTGGCCCTTGCCGACCGGCGTAATCAGGTTGACGATGCGCATGTCGATGCCTTCGGAGCAGGTCTCGAGGAAGATGCGCTCATTGGGGTACAGCGGCGTGAGGTCGTCGAAGACGACCTTATCCGAGAGGATTTCGGGGTTTTCGTAGTTTATCGCTTCCACTCGGAGGAGGGCGAAGTATCGTTCGCCTTCCTTGGGGGGGCGTATCTGGCCGGAGACGATGGCGCCGGTGTGCAGGCCGAAACGGCGTATCTGCGAGGGCGACACGTATATGTCGTCCGGGCTGGGCAGGTAGTTGTAGTCGGTCGAGCGCAGGAATCCGAAGCCGTCGGGGAGTATCTCCAGCACGCCTTCACCGAACATCAAACCTTCCTGGTTGACGCGGGTTTTCAATATTTGAAAAATCAGGTCTTGCTTCTTGAGGCCCGTGTAGGACTCCACCTTTTCGGCCTTTGCTATTTTGTGCAATTCGGCGATTGTCATGCGCTGCAGTTCGGTGATGTGCAGTTCACGCTTCTTGACTTCTTCATACTTGTCTTGCAGTGAACCGTTGCCGACCGCCGTTTGAGCCTTTCTTGAATCGCGCACGGTGGAATTGCCTGCGGAACTGTTGTTGCTGTTTGACCTGCTGTTGGCGGACGACCTGCTGTTGGCGGACGACCTGCTGTTGGCGGACGACCTGCCGCGGGAAGCCCTGGGCTCTTTGTCTCTTGCCATCACAGCGCTCCTACATTAAGATAAAGTTACACGTTAATTGATATGCAAACGTAAGATGTGTCAAGTGCTTTCGTGGAATATTTCGTGCCAGATGTGCCGTACCTGGTCGAACGTCTCTCGTTTGGACAAAGAGTTGTTAATAACATAATCGGCCATCTGAATCTTTTTATTGATTGACTTCTGAAACTTTTCTCTCCTTTCCATTTCATCGCTGTCCCAGCCCCTTTTTTCTTTAACGCGCTTTGCGCGGACCCTCCGATTGGTCTCCACGAACACGAGCACGTTGCAAAGCCTCTCCATGTTGCTCTCGAGCAGCAACACCACGTCCAGCACCACCGCCCGGGTGCGCCCCTCCTTTCGGGCGTTGCGTACCGCCGTGCGGACCTCCTTTACCACCGGCGGATGGAGTATCTTCGTCAGGGCCTTTAGATTTTTGCGGTTTTTGAAGACCAGGCCGGCCAGCGCCCTGCGGTCTATCTCCCCGTCGTGGGAGAAGACCCCCGGGCCGAAGCGCCTCCGAACCCGCTCCTTTATCTCGTCGTGGAAGAGCAGGTGGTGGCACATCTCGTCGGCGTCCACGACCACCGCGCCCAGCCGCGCGAACATCGCCGCGACCGTGCTCTTGCCGCTGCCGATTCCTCCGGTTAATCCTATGACGGTAACCCTGCTCATGTGGTCAGAAGCGCAAAGGCGTATAGTTTCAAAGTGACGCACAGACGATATTTTTCTTGCGGTGACAGTCACTAATCTACTCAAGTTGACTGACTTTTCCCGGGCAACACAGGGTACATGGTCATAAGTTCCTGTTTTAGGGCACCTTACGGTGACGGTCACCAATCTACGATCCGTTCCGACAAGGTCGGAACGGCTCCGTAATTAGTGACAGTCACCGAGGTTGGCAAAAGTCAGTCAACTTGAGTAATCTACGAATCTCGTTCGGCAGGCTCACGAGATTCCGCCCGTTCCGGGTCCTCGCCCCGAGGACCCGTCAGGGTCCGAACGGGTAATTAGTGACAGTTACCGAAGTCGGCAAAAGCAGTCAACTTGAGAAACTTCAGTTTGTTTCCAGCCAGTTGCGGCCTACCCCGATGTCCACTTTCAGGGGGACCCTGAGTTTCATCGCGCCGGTCATTTCCTCCTCTACCAGTTCGCGGTATTTATCCGCCGCGCCGGCTTTCACCTCGAAGAGCAGCTCGTCGTGAATCTGCAGGACCATCTTGATATCCTCGCGCCCGGCGATTTTCTCGTAGATGTTGTTCATGGCGACCTTGATGAGGTCCGCGGCGGAGCCCTGCAGGACGGTGTTCATCGCCATGCGGTGCGCGGCGTTGCGGCGGACGGGGCTCTGCGACGTTATCTCGGGTATCGGGCGCTTGCGGTTCAGGATGGTCCTGACGAATCCGTCCGACTCCGCCTCGCGGATGACGCCGTCGAGAAAACCCTTAACGCTGCCGTAGCGCGCAAAGTAAGCGTCGATGAATTGCCGCGCCTCGGGCACCGAAATGCCCACTTCGCGCGACAGGCCGAACGCCGACTGCCCGTATATAATCCCGAAGTTCACCGCCTTGGCCTGGCGACGCATCTCCGAGGTTACATTATCGTCCTCGACTCCATATACCTGCGACGCTACGTGGCGGTGGATATCCCGGCCTTCCATGAATGCCCGCGTCAGGCTCTCGTCGCCGGAAAGATGCGCCAGCATGCGCAGCTCTATCTGCGAGTAATCCGCCGTCAGCAGCATCCTGTCCTTGCCCCCCGCCACAAACGCCCGGCGGATTTTCCTGCCCATCTCGGTGCGGATGGGGATATTCTGCAAATTCGGGTCGCTGCTCGAGAGCCTCCCGGTGGCGGTGCCGGTCTGATTGAACGACGTGTGCACCCTGCCGGTGTCCGGGTTTACCATCGCGGGCAATGCGTCTATGTAAGTCGATTTCAGTTTCGTCAACCGGCGGTACTCCAGCGCCATCGCGGGCAGCGGGTCATCGGTCTGTCGCGCCAGCGTCTCCAGCACGTCGGCGTCGGTGGAGTAGCCGGTCTTGGTTTTCCTGACCGGCCGGAGTTTGCGCCTTGTGAAGAGTATCTCGCTCAGTTGCTGCGTCGAGGCGATGTTGAATTCCTCTCCGGCCTCCCCGTGAATCTTCGCGACGAGGGCATCTATTTCCCTTCCCATTTCTTTCGACATCTCCGCCAGGAAATCGCGGTCCAGCGCGACGCCGTTGTGTTCCATCTCGGCCAGTACGGTGACGAGCGGCATTTCCACGCCGCGGAACAGCGCGTCCAGTTTTTCCCCTTTGAGGCCGGGTTCAAGAACGCGCCACAGACGCAGGGCTATATCGGCGTCCTCACAGGCATATTCGCTTACTTGCCGCACCGGTACCCGGTCCATGGTTACCTGGTTTTTGCCCTTGCCGATGATGTCCGATGTGGGGACCTTGCGGTAACCCAGGTAATCGCGGGCAAGGGCGTCGATGTTGTAGTTGGTGCGGGACGAGTCCAGCAGCCACGCCGCGATCATGGTATCGAAGCCGACGCCGCGGAGATTGACCCCGTGCTTCCGGAGCACGACCATGTCGTACTTGAGGTTCTGGCCGCCCTTGGCGATGCGGTCGTCTTCGAGCGCCGGCCTGAGCGCGTCCAGGGCGGCCTTCGTATCGGGCAGCCACTTTGCGTCGGGCGCCATGAGCGGCAGGTAATACGCCTCGCCCTGCCGCCACGAGAAAGAGATTCCCACAAGTTTCGCAAGTGTGGGCATCCGGCTGGTGGTCTCGGTATCCACCGAGAACGAGTCTCGCCCGCGCAGATCGGCGAGGAGATGCTCGAAGGCGGCCTCCGAATCAATGAGCCGGTAGCGCGAGGGGTCAATCCGGTCCGGTTTCCCCTCGACGCGGCTGATGGCCTTCGCTATCTGCTTCTGCTCCGGGGCCTGCCCCGCCG
>QNCA01000153.1 GCA_003644325.1 Planctomycetota bacterium | reverse complement strand
CTAAAGCGATATATCTCGCAATTTCACTACAGAACATATCCCATAACTCAAGGGTTGGCAAGCAGATTTTAGCGCTTCGGGGTTTACGGAAGCGAAAGTTTTTCAGATTTTTGTAATCCCCGGCAGTATTCATTATGTCAATTGCGGCGATAGCGATTGGTCCCTTCCCTGGGACGGTGACAGTCACCGACGTCAACTTGAGTTCTGTTAGAAGTCGAACTGGACGTGGAAGTAGGCGCGGTCGATGCTGTCGCGGCCGGCGTCGCCGGTGAGCGCGCGCTCATTGCCCGATACGATCTTGCCCGGCTGAACGCGGGAGTAGTTGAGCATCATCTTCACGCGCTTGCTGTACCGGTATTTTATGAACAGGTCGAACTCGAAGGCGGCGTCGTGCGACAGGTCGCCGGTGAGCGGCGCATAGGCCCGCGGAGCGCCCAGGTCCTCGTCGGCCGCCGCGGCGAAATAATGAAGCCCCACGCCCGCCTCGAGTTTGCTGAAGGGATACAGCCGTCCTATCAGGCTGAAGGCGTGGATGTTCTCCGCGAAGAACATGTCGGAGTAGCCCAGTCGCTCATGATTGTTCTGGAAGAGGGGATTGAACGTGTGTACGACGCCGTCGTAGGGATCGTTGTCCCCGCCGGCATAGACGTAGCCGAACTCCAGGCTGGGAGACAGGAAGACCTCTTTCCAGCGATGGCGGACGTTGGCCTCGATGCCGAGGGCGCGGATGCGCCCGTGCTTGCGCGCGCCGCCGCCGGGGACGGGCCGGCCGGTGTCAACGTCGAATGCGCCGTTTGAACCGGCGTCGCCGAACTGAAACGCCATCTCGAAGTTGTACGACAACCTGCGTTGCTCGTCGTCTATCAGGCTGCCGTGAATCCTGCCGCCGACGGTCCAGCGGTCCTCGCCCACAAAGTCATTGCTGAAATTCGCCGTCATGCCGATGGGCCTGAAGTACGCCGGGCTGCGGCCGGTGAGCGCCGCGTTCGCGTCGTTCAGGTCGCCTGTCTGGTCATGAATGAACAGCACGTAGAATTCGAGTGCGTCAATGAAACTTGCCTTCTCGTGAATGCCGGTCCAGGTCAGGTACGTGCCGAAAAAATCGCGCTTATCGGCGTCGAAGCGCACATCGTCGGGATCGCCCGGCATGATTACAGCGTCCACGTAGTTGTCGCTGAGCCGCGCGGCCCAGGCGTCCACCTCCAGGCCGATGCGGTGGAACCTGTACGTGAAGCGCGCCGCGTCGAACGTCAGGCCCTCGTCAAAGTCGGCGTTGCCGATGAGGAACTGCGTGCCCTTGACTATCTCCTGGCGTCCGAAGCGAAAACGTACCGGCGTGCCGAAGAATCTCTCGAAGTCGATGTAGGCCTGGTAGAGTTGTACCTCGCTGTCTTCGTCGTTGCGCAGGTTCGGGCCGAACTCCGTGGAGGAATCGCCGAAGTAACCGACGTGCTGCAACTCGATGAAGGCGTTGACGTAGTCCTGAAATTCCATGCCGACGCCGAGCCTGACGCGCGAGTCGATGAAGTCGGTCTCGTCGTCGCGGCCGGTACGGAAGTCCCGCATGTTGTCGATGTATTCGAAACGCTCGCGTATCTGCCCGGTGAAGCGGAGGCCCGTGATGAAACTGCCTTCCGCGCCTTTTATATCTATGAGTGAAGAACGCGCCCGCTGGGTCTCGAACCACTCGGTCAGTTTTTCCTCCATCGCCGGTGTCAACTCGCTGTTTTTTAACCCCTCGCGCATTCTTTCGAGGTCTTCCCGCAGTCGGGAGTTCTCCTGCTTCAGGGCGTTCAGTTCGTGCTGAAAATGCTTCCTGAGGTTCCGCAGTTCCTGCTCGAAGCGCTCGAACCTGTCGTCACCGTCATCGCCGTCGGCGAAGGCCCACGGGCACGGAAACGCGACAAGCAAGAGAAATGAGAACGCAAGTGCAATTTTTGACATGCCTTCCTCCTCCAAAACTCGCGCAGATATCGAAATGAAAGCGCCCAACTCCTCAACTTCTCAAGTTGGCCGTTTTTTTACGCGGTGACAGTCACTATTGAGTCCTGTATATTCAAAGGGACATGCCTCGGAAAGGTGACAGTCACCATCTACGAGCGGGCCCCCGACTGCCTCGGGGTCTGCGCTCCGTAATGGTGACAGTCATCTTTCAGTCAGTCATCTTTCAGTCACCGATGTTGGCGAAAACCCGGGCAACTTGAGAACTTCAATATTCCATCACGAAGGTTACGGGGCCGTCATTGATAAGAGCGACGTGCATGTGCGCGCCGAAGATGCCTTCCTTGACCGGCAGGTCGCGGCTGCGCAGCAATTGGGCGAAGCGGGCGCAGAGTTGCTCCGCCCCGGCGGGGGGAGCGGCCGGTTCGAAACTGGGCCGTCTGCCCTTGCGCAAATCTGCGCAAAGCGTGAACTGGGAGACGAGCAACACCTCGCCGCGAACGTCCTGCACGGAAAGATTCATCTTGCCGGCGTCGTCCTCGAAAATGCGCATCTCGGCGATTTTCTTCGCGAGTGCGGCGGCACCCTCTTCGCCGTCGCCCTTTTCAACACCGACAAGAACCAGAAGACCACGCCCGATGCGCGAAACCTCGCGGTCGTCAACGCTCACGCTCGCCTCGCTCACCCTTTGTATCACGATCTTCACACGCGCGATCCTGTACCGGAGACCTCTTGGAGAATAACAGGGACTTTTATCGCCCGTCCCAAGTGAAACGAGGGGGACTGGATCGGACTATGTTGCCCGTTGCCCGTTGCCTGACGTTATTCTAGGCCCGTACCTATACAAGTCAAACAAATTCAGCGCGCGACAGGCTTCACGTTCGGCCCGTCGGGGCGAATGACAATTTTTGTCATTTTTCAAAAAAATCCGCGCGTACGTCGCGCGGAAATGGCAGCGCGTTTGACGCAAGAACGATTTTTTGGTATAATGGCGTATTATTAAAGAGTCGCAAATTATTTGGTTCAATTATCCGGAGTAAATCGATGACGCCCGAGTTCGAGCAAACCGTCAATTCACTCGCCCGCTTCAAGACGTACTCACTGAGTCTCGTCCTGCTGAACAAGTCCGTGCAGGCAATCCGACAACGCGGCGCCGACGAGGAAGCAGTGCGTCTGATATTGCAGGGCATACAATTGCTGAACAGGCAGTTGACCGAGGCGGTTGAGGCGTTGCAGCGCCGACAGGAGGTGGAGAGGTTTATTTCGGATTTACAGCGGGATTGGGAGACGATGCGGGATGACGGTAGAGAGACGCCCTAGCATCGGTTGCGGACAGAGATGAGACGAGGGCGCGGCAAGGCGCGGGAAAGTTGTCAGGTGAGATTTGGTCGGGGTTGCGGGAGAAAAAAGACAAGCCCTCACGCGGCAAGCGTGAGGGCTTTAGTTTCTTCCAGAGCCTATCTTTTTTTTCCGGCTTTCTTTTTCGCTTTCTTCTTCGGTTTGGCCTTTTTTGCTTTTTTCTTCGCTTTCTTTTTCGGTTTGGCCTTTCTATTTATGACTTTCCTTTTCGCTTTCCTCTTGGCCTTCTTCTTGGGCTTGGCGGCTTTTTTGCGTTTCTTGGCCATTCCAGTGCCCCCCATAAAACAAGGTTATGCTTGGAAATTTTCCCGCCACTGCGGCGGCATTAAATGCGTTTTGATCGCCGCTTCACAAATCGTCAGAAAACTTTTCAAGTGTCCCTTTCGCTTTTTGTATCGGTATAAGTTGCGCACGCGCTTTAACGCAAACCGTCTTCCCGAAAAATTTTCTTGTCACCGAAAACGAACGACTATCGCGATTAAGAACGACGAATCATCGCCGCAAAAACAAAGTGACATCCCATAAGCCGGGGGTGTTTTCCATGACGCTTCCCGGCGTGCGGGAATTATCCGAAGCGGGAGGATTGTCCTGTCGGGTACACGCGCCCGAATTTCAGCGCAAGAGGATGCCGCCATGACGCTCTGCCACGGCGGGGTTTTGATGTCGGGTTTTACTCCAGTTCGAGTTCCATTTGCGGCCCCAGCGCTGCCAGCAGTACGATCCATCCGATGACTCCGACGATACCAAGTATCACGCCGGCAACCGCCATGCCTTTGCCGGTGGCCTCGCCACGGTTGCAGCGGCCGATGGCGACACCGCCGAGTATTGCCGCCAGGGGACCGGTAATGAAGGGCGCCAGAAGCAAGGAGAGCAGCCCGAGCACGAGCGAAGCAATGGACATGCCATTAGGCAGTGTATGCTCGAGGGGATAGTAATAGGATGAACGCTCGGGGTAATACGCAGCCGGCCCGTACTGCTGCCCGTACTGTTGCCCGTACTGTTGCCCATACTGTTGCCCGTATTGCCGGGCGTTGGGTGGATAGGGGCCGGGTTGATAGTTATTCGACGGGGGCGGTTGTTTCCACCCGCTGTTGGGCGGGGCCTGCGACGGCGGACCGGGCGGCGACGCGCTGTTGACGTAACCCCACTCCGGCTGCTGATTCTGGTTGTCCTTCATCTGCTGTCCTCCACTCCAAATGCTCCCCTGAAATTTTCGAGAGCGATGCGCAAAGATTTGATGTCCAGAAGGTGATGGCCGGATTTCGCCTGGATGAGATGTACCTTTTCAAGAAGGAATCTTCACTGCACGGAAACTATCGTCACAACGAATGACAAAATGAAGCGAATTCCGCGCCGGGGATGAAAACAAAGCGGCCCCGAATCACCCTGAGATACCTTACCATGCAGTTCTTGATCCGGGGCTTATTGCTTTTTGATTGGATAAAGAAACACCCGGCACGGCGGCAGTCACCAATCTACTCAAGTTGGCTGAGTTTTTGCCAACCTCGGTGACTGTCACCGTAAGGTGTTATGAGACGGCAGATTATAACCGAGCACCAACCATCGCTCAGGAAAAGTCAGTCAACTTGAGAATCTACGAGCCGGCCCCCCTGATAAATCAGGGGGTCTGCGCTCCGCCCGTTCCGGGTCCTCGCCCCGAGGACCCGTCAGGGTCCGAATGGGTAATT
>QNCA01000152.1 GCA_003644325.1 Planctomycetota bacterium | reverse complement strand
TTACCGCGGCCTGGTAGCCGCCATCCGTCGCCTTGTCCAGTCCGGCGGCAACGACGTTCGTGAAGTGGGTGGGCGTGGTCTTGCAGAAATCCATCAGTTCACTGTACGCCCCCCTGTCCAGCATCTCCGTCATCTGGTCAACTACCTGCAGCGGCATTATGCAGCCGGCATTGATGTGTAAGAAGTAGAAGATAGTCAGGGCTATCACGGTGATGCTGAGCATCGCCTGCAACGCATAGATTATGTACGTTATCGCCCGCCCGACCACCAACCCGGCCGTACTCCCGCCCTCTCCCTGCGCCAGCGCCGGGGACGCCAGGCACGCCATCGCCGCAAGGACAAGGAGAACCGCGACAAACGCATAATGAGTTTTCATCATATTTAACACCTCCGCGAATTTGCGCAATGAATCTCCGCCGCCGAAAACCTCTAACCGGGCAGTTCCGCCAGCATTTTCGAGCCGGTGTTTTTCCAGAGCGCGCTGTCGGCGTACCTCTGTTTCATTATCAGCAACAATTTTCCGGCGAGGCGGAACTCGCCCCTCTCTCTCATTATCAACGCAGTCCGGTATATGGCGTCCTGGCACTCGGCCTCGGCGCCGGAGGTTGAAGGATACAGCAGGGCAACACGAAGGTACGCCAGCGCCGCTTCGTCGCCGTAGTTCCTGCGTGCGGGGTCGTCCCTTGCGGTCTTGTTCATCAGTTCGTAATAGTGACCGCCGATGACGGAATAGGCAAGGACCAGCAGCCTGTTTCGTGCGTTCTCATCTCTCACAGAGGCAACTATCCCTTTTATTACTTGCCTCGTTGTCTCAAGGGCGCTCGCGTCGTCGGTCCCGTCCATTCGCCCTGCCGCCAGTTCGCACCTGCAGGCCCATATCATGGCTTCCATTCCGGTTTCGCTCGAATCGGCGCCGCTTGCAAGGCCGCGCGCCTCCCCCGCCGCTTTTCTCATCTCCTCGGCGCCGCCGGCCAGTATGCAGTCCAGCGCGGCCCGCCCCAGCCGCGCACGCCTCTGCCATATCTCACGCGCCTTCGCGTATTCTTCTCCCTTGAAATCTCCCGCGGCGGCCCGGGCCAGCGCGGTGTACGCGGCCTCGGCCTCTTTGGCCGCGGTTGCTCTCGCCTCCTCGTCTTCCGTCATTTCCGCAATCTTCAAGGCGCAGCGCGCCCCGGCCAGCATGGCGGCGTGCTTGAACTTCGTGTCGGGCACGTCCCTGAGAAGTTGCGCATAGGTGTCGGCGGCCTCCCGCAGCGCAGCCGTATCGGCGGCCAGTTCCGCCAGCACGCGCCTGCATTCGGCTAGGTGATAAAGGGCATACTGCCTAATCCACGACCGGTTCTTGCCGGAATCATAGTTCTTTAGCGCCTGTTCCAGGTCCGCCGCCGCCGCCAGCCACCTGCTGCGGCCGATGTTTGTTATCGCCAGGGAGTACCTCTCGGGGACGTCGCTGTAGTCAACCCTCGCGACGCCCGCCTGCGGCAGCGTGCTCTTCCTGCCGTCGGCGATGCGCAGCACTTGTACATCGCGCCAGGTCTCGCCGGTCACCACGTACTCCCTGGAGGAATCGCCCTGCTTCAACACGACGATATCCGGCTCCACGGCGCTCCATGCAGACGCCGCACCGGCCCAGAACGCCGCGACGCATACGGCCACGGTCACATAGAATTGTTTGCGATTCTTCTTCACAGTTCTTATCACTCAGCCCTGCTCGAAAGCGATCTTCTTATCCAGTTCTTCGAAGAGCGTCTTGAAATTCTTTCCCCGCAGGTCGACCTCGCCCGCGCCGTTCTTGCTGCTGAAACCGCCGCTGACCGCCCGGACGTTGCGGATGATCCTGGATGCGGAGTCGAAATCCCGCTGGAGGAACAGGCCATACGCCATCCAGTACTCCATGAGCCACCACTCGCGGGTAAAGCGCTCGCGCACGCGAGCAGCCTGTGCCAGGGTCTTGACCGCGGCTGTCAGCGAGTCGAAATCCGGCACCTCTCCGCCGGCAACCGCCTGCAGAGATATGGCCGCCACGGCATGTCGTGTACGGTAATGCAGTATCAAGGGGTCGTTTTTTAGCGCGTTCTCCAGTTCCCGTTGACCGGCGCACTTGCCCTGCAACGCCTCGCGGCGCATCGGGAGCAACGTCTCGTAGATTTCCAGGGCCTTCTTCAGTTTTTCCGGGTCGTCGCCGGCGATGAGAATCTCGCCGAGTTTTTCACCGGCGTTGCGCAACGCGGCCTTCGCGCGCTCGACATCCTCGGGTGCGGCGCGCCCGTCCTCCGCCAGTTTCTCCTTCACGCGCCGCCACGCGCCGGAGAGCGCATCCTCCGCCCGGGCCCGCTCGCCGCAGCGATAGAGATAGTCGCCCATCCGCAGCATGTCGTCGGCCGTCATCTCCTCCCGAAACGCCCCGGCGAATTGTCCGGCGAAGGCGATGTATTTTTCGCCGAACTTTCGCGCGGCGTCCCCGTCATGTCTTTTCTCGGCCTGGAGGTAAAGATTGTAATAACTATCGCGCAGGGCGGCCAGAGATATCTTGAATAGTTTCGGGGTTTGCTTCAGTCGCTCGACGTCGTCCTCCGCGGCCTCGGCTTCGCCCAGCGCTATCTTGCTGCGCGCGAGCATGAATGCGGCCTGGGCAAGGTACGCCGAGGACGGATAGCACCGGGCAAAATCGGCGAGCATCTCCTTTACCTTCTCATGCTTGTTTGCGCCCCGGCCCAGGACCGCGCGGACCTCCTCCTCTCCGGCGGAGAAGAGAAGCAACGCGCGGACGTATTCCCCCTCCGACAGGGCGGCGGCGAAGCGGGTGCGCTCGATTTCTTCGAGTTTCGGCGAGTCGGCATCCAGCGCCCGGGAGACCGTTTTGATGCCTTCATTGAGTTCCTTCCAGAGAGCGCTGAATTCATCGACGCCGTGAGGTTTGCCGTCGCTGTAGAGGCGGTAGCGGCAGAGCGCGGCGCGGAGTTTCGCCACGAGGGCCTGATTCCGCTCCGGCGAAACCCGGAGGTACTGTTCAATCGCCTCGGCGTACCTGCCCTCCGTTTCCAGCCTGGCCCCGCGCAGATAACCGGCGTCGGGAATGTCGGGCGCGCCCGGAAAGAGCCTGTTGAACGTCGCCAGGATGTCTTCCAGCCTTGCCTCTTGAGCGGAACCGGGTTCATGCTGAAGTATTCTGTTCTGCCAGTCGAGCGCATAATAGAGCGATTGCCGCACAACGCCCGGCACGCCGGGGTCTCCGCTGCGACCGTACCGCGCGACGAGGCGGTCCATGATGATGCCGACGGCTTCCTTCAGGCCGCTGATATAGGCGGCCCTGCCTTCGGATATCCTTCCGTCGCCCTCCAGTTCCGACTTTTCGGCCAGGGCGCGCCGGTAGCGGATTTCGGCAAGGCAGAGGAGCGACTTCGCCGCCCATTTGGTCTCACCCCTGCCGGCGCTTTTCTTGACAAGCGCGGTGAGTATCGGCGCCGTTTCCCGGTAGCGTCGTTCCGCGAAAAGGCGCATGGCCACGTTGAACTGTATCTCCGTGGGAAACTTCGCCGCAATCTCCGGACTCTCCTTCACCCAGTCCAGCAGGATGTCCATCGCATCCCGCCGGTAAGGACCGGCCTCCGAGATTACCCGGCCGAGGATACGGGCGGCGCTTCCGATATCGCCTTCGCCCTTGTAGGACCTGGCGATTTCCAGCCTGGCGCCGCCACTGAAATCGCGTCCTCCGCGTCCGCGGGTCACGAGGCGCGCCTGGGTGCGCGCCTCTTTGTACCGCCCGATGTTGTTCAGGACTTCCGCGGTCACATACCGCATCCGCGCCAGAATTTTCTTGAACAGGTCCTCTTTCTTGATTTGCTCTCGATACGTAATCAGGAAGTAAGCCGTCTCCGCCTGTATGCGCCGATGCGCTCGTTGGGCGTCTCCGGCGAGGCACATCGCGCGGACGGATTCACACAGGCTCATATACGCGGTTTCGATGTACGGAGTTTTCTTGTACGTGTCAAAAAGTTCGTCGTAGAGTTTGCAGGCGTCCTCCAGGATGGCCTTGCCTTTCTCTGCGTAGCCGGGGATTTTCTGCAGGGCCTCGCCCAGCCGGGCGCTGCTGTCGGCGGCCAGGTAATAACATTGTATAATGGAGCGTTCTGCGGCGTTGATTTCCCCGGTCAGTTTCTCGAGTTTGCGCTCGATATCTCTCAGGGCATTTCTGTCGGGCGTGGATTTCGCCCGTTCCGCGTCGTAGAGGTCGCGGAGTTTTTTTGCGCGTGAATTCAGTGCGTCGCGCCGGGAGGCGAAATCCAGGCGCAGGCGCTTATAACCGTCGGCGGCCTCGTTGAGGGCGGTCCGGGCCATCTTCGCGAATTCCGCCCGGCGGCTTGCCGAGGCCTCGAATCGTGCCCGGCGTGCGCGCAACTGCCCGAGCACGCGATTGAGGAACTGGAGTTCGAAATCCGCATCCACCCGCTCGGGGCGCGCGGGGTACCGCTCCAGGAACGCGCGGAGCGCGTTCCTGGCGCTAATGACGAGTTTTATCTGCGCGGCTTCGCCCTTTCGGGTCGTGACGGCCCGGGCCCGGGCGATGCGTGCCTTCTCCAGGGTCAGCGCCACGCGGGTGTCTTCGTCGAGGTCCTCGCGGGCGAGCAACCGGTCTGCCTCTTTTTCGGCGAGTTGTCGGAAGCCCTGTTGTCGGAGTTCGGTCACAAACTCGACGTCACGCTCGGCAAGCGCACGGGAGCCGGCGGCAAGCAGCGCCAGAGGGACATATAAAGCGGTGTGCAGCAGGACACGGCAGGCGCCGGTCCGCAAGTATTCGTTGAGATTCATTTCAGCGCGACACACTCAGGTGGCGGCTCACAGGGAACTGTTATACGCTTGCGGTCCCCGGCAGAGGCGGGAGGGGGCACAGGGGCCGTTTCCATACGCGAGTTTCGCCTTGCGGCCCGTACGGGGCGCTCAGGACCTCCTGTTTTTACTCTTTTTGTAATCGGGATTGTAGTCCAGCACGTTGAGCGCCAG
>QNCA01000151.1 GCA_003644325.1 Planctomycetota bacterium | reverse complement strand
TTGCGCCGAGACACGCTCGCGGTTCAGGTACTCGCCCAGGACCAGGTTCAACGCGAGGGCATTGTCCAGGTCCTTCAATACGCTCTTGAGCGTGGCGAAATGCCCGCGCACGGTCTCCCGCTCCCGTTGCCGGGCCGCCGTGGCCAGCGCCATCTCCTTCTTCACGTCAACCAACGCAGCCCTGCCGTCGGCGTCGGCCAGCGCAGCCAGGCGCGCCTCGAACTCGCGGTCCACCTGTTCCAGGAGCGCCGCCTCAAGGTCTGCCAGGGCGGCCTCGCCGAACTTCTCCAGGTTTTCGCGGGCGACTACTATCGAGTCGTGCCCCTTTTCCTGTGCCAGTTTCACCGCCGTCGGCGGGGTCGATGCGCAACCCGCGCACAGGAGAGCAAGCAAAACAAAAGCAGATATAAATTTCGCTTTCATGGTAGGCTCCTATTCCTGAATGGTACCCGATGGCAGGAGGTTCTCGTCCTGCATGTGCTCCAGCAGCGCGCGAATTATGGTCTTCGCGTCCGAGGCGATCCGCTCTGCGACGGGCGAAAGAATGGTTACGGTAAACGTTCGCGCCCCGGCGAACTCCTCGTTTGCCTGCGTGCCCACCTCCACGGTCGCGCGTACAACCGGAGGCGGCAGATTCGGTACGGCGGCGTCACTCGCAAAAAAGACGGCAAAACTTTTTACCCTCGCGCTGTCCACGGTGAGGGTTTCCGGATTGTGAAATGTCAACATGTCATTCCTCCTGCGTTCGGTCCGGGTCGATGAAAATCTTGAAGCGAACATACTCGGCCACACCCCACAGGCCGTCCGTCTCCGACGGGGGCCAGGTATCGTGATTGACGTCCCAGGGACTGCGCACGACCTCGATGAAGGTGAGAGTCTTGCGCGTCCACATTGCGCCGAAATTCACCCAGTCAAGCCCCGGCGAAGGATAGACGAACGTGTAGCCCAGCTGTGAAATCAACCCCTCTTCATCACTCGGGGGAGGGCCGAGTATGCAGGGCTTTCCCGGGGCGGATTTCATCTCGCCGCACACGCGTATCCTGCTGATGTCGTCGACTTCACCGGGCGTATAGTTCGGGAACTTGCGCGGGTCTATCGACTGCGAAGGATGGTAAAAGGGGTCCCCTTCGACGGGGTCGGGGGAAGGCACCCGGCCGTAATAGAGCCTCGTCATTATCGGCGGCACAAAACCCATCCCGTAATTGTCTTCGAGGTGTTGCCAGTTGCCCTCGTTCTCGTCGCCGAACTCGGTGGTCTCGATGTCAAGATAGGAACCATGCACCCAGCCTTTCAGCCAGTAATCGTTGTAGCGCATGTCTATCAGTTTGTCGATGCGAGAGACCGCGTGCAGGTGCAATCCCTGATCCACGCTCGTGACCTCGCCGAAGGAGTAGTCCTCGTGCGACGTGGCGTCTTTGACGGCCTTCTCGCGGCTGTCCCTTACGATTATGACGCCGGCATGGTGCGAGTTGATGACCTCCAGCGACTGAAACTCCATGCTGGACGGGTCGCCCGACGAGGAATCCCCGCGCATGCCCGAGCCTTGCAGGTTGGTCTCTCGGCCCGTGTCGAGGGCCAGCCTGTTTTCGGCCGGCAGCGCCGCCAGCCGTGCCAGCGGTCCCTGCTCCAGGTAACTGGCGGCGGCCGGCGGCGGCGTGAAGTCGCTGTAACGCAACCGCGTTACAATCGTGTCCCCGCCTTTCCACTCCACAAACTCAATGCTCCCGTTTGGATTTATCCACTGGGCGCCGGCGTATTCCAGGTTCAGGTTGTTTTCCTTTTCCTGGACGTTCAGGAGTATGTCGGCCACGGCGTCGGCGATTGCGTCCAGTTCCGCCCTGTTCTGGTCCGTGCCTTCAACCCTTCTTAACGTCAGGTCGCCCCGCTTCACCATCAGGACCAGCGCGTCCTCCACCGGAGGCGGCATGGCCTGGTCGGTCTTCAGGTAATAATAGAAATCGTCGCCGCCGTCGGCCTTCAGTTCGTAAGCAAATGTCAACCGGACCGAATCCGCCGGGGAGATGAGTTTCGTCTGGCTCAGTATCTTGACGCCGGCATTGAGCAGCGTGCCCATGCGCTTGCCGAACACGACCAGGCCGCGCCGGTTATTGATGCGGTACGAGACCTTCGGCGGCTGGAAGTCGGTAAGATTCACAAATCCGCTCTGCTTGTCCTTCTCGTAATATTTCGCCAGCACATAGGGTCCCCTGCGAATGCCGCCGGAGTCCAGGGAGTTTATCGTCTTGAGAATCGGCAGCAGGGCGGCATTGTCGCGGTTGACGTCGTCGGGATAGAGGCCCGTGTCGGGAATACGGAAGTATTTGAATACGCTCTTCTCCGCCAGGGCCTGCGCTTCTTCCGCCGTGTAGCCCGCCCCGCCGGTTATGTCGGCGAACGGCTTCGGCAGCAGCGCCGACCTGCCGAACCCGGTGCCGTCATCGGGGTCGCCGGGATTGGGCACGTAGGCCAGGTTCTCCAGTTTGCGTATCTCGCCGTCTATGTCGATGCCCACCGGTTCCAGCGCGACCGTGGTCTCGTCCTGGATGCGGTTGCCGATTACCTTCACGTAATCCGGCTTGTCGTGAAACGTCGCCCCCCGGCCTTCGTTTATCTTGTACCGGTCTCCGACCGCAGGCCACGGGTCGGAGCCCAGCCGCACTATTTCCACCTTGTTGTCGGTCGCCTTCAGCGCGATTGCATAGTTCACTTCCTCGCAAATCTCCTGCAACGCCGCTGACGGGTTCACGTTCTCCCATACCTTGTTGAGGGGAATGTACGACGTGGAAGGGATGGGGATGGCCGCAACGACGGTCTCGCCCATCGCCGTCAGCAGTATCCGTGCGATTGCGTCGAAGGTATATGGGCTGCCGCCGTCTATCGTGTCGGGGTCGTAGATAACATTGCCGTCGTCATTGGCGATGACCACGTTAAAGCGACCGGTGAAGGTCTTGAGTTTCCACTTCCACCTGCGGTCCTTCAGTTTCACGCGCACCAGGGACGTGCCGTCCAGGCCCTCCACCCTGCGCATGCGCGTCACCTTCAGGTTGTGCAGGCAAATGGACGTATTGCCGTCCTCAATGGTCAGGTGTCCGATGCCGCCGAAGCCGTCGTCCCACTGATCCCCGGTCATCTCCACATGCCCCGCCGAAGGCAGGATGCCCAGTTGCATCCTGAACTTCGCCCGCGTCAGTTTCATCCCCGCGTAATCAAGATTTATTCGATTCTCCGGCACGTTTCACCTCGCGAATAAATTGTGTCCGGCCCCGCCTTTCAGTAAATTGTGCGCTTGGTCGGGCGCTGGTTCATATCGGGCTCCTCGGCGAATTCGTACGAGTATTTCCACTCCACCTTCCAGTTGATAAATTCCTTGTCCGTGTTCAGGACGGGCGCGTGGTAGGTTACGACCGGCCGCTCGGAGTAGTGCGCCGCATCGTAAATCGCCTCCGGCGCCTCCGGGTAGGCCTCCAGCCCGACCGCCGTGCCGAACTGCTCCACCTGGTATGTCTGGCTGCCGCCGACGAACTTGTAGGGCGGCTGGTTCGGCGCGTTTATGGTCACGAACCTGGGCGTCTCTATCGCGGTCCGGAAGAGGAGCGTCTCCGTGAACGCCAGCAGGTTCGGCTCCTCGTCCCCGGGGTCGTCGTTGGCGTTGAGCAGATAGACGTACTTGAATCTCACCGAGCCGTCGAAGTCGTTCGACTCTATTTCCTGCTCCGAGATGAAGACGTTCCCGCCGGTCGGTTTGTGGGACTGCGCCGCGCCCATCGCCCCGCTGCCGGTGAACTTGCCCCGGACGGTCACACGCTGCAAACCGTCCTCGTCAACGTAAGCGCTCGTCGTCGCGAAGCCGTCGGTGGTGTTTTCGGGGAGGTCGGCGTGGAGTTCACGAAACGCTATCTCGTATTCGAGCAGCGTATCGTCGTCATCCACGGAATAAGACTCCTTGGCGACGACATATCCCTCCGGCGTGTCGGGTTTGACGTCGGGGTATTTCGAGAGGGCGCTCGTGCCGGACTCCGTCCGCACGAAGCCCTTCCTGCTTTGCACATGCAGGCCGGATTCGTCCGTCTCATAGCGGTGGGTGTAATACCGGTCGATAATTCCGTCCTGCACGACGGCCCGGAAGCCCTCGAAGAGGACCGTGAACCACACGGTGGTGCGATATACGCTCTCCTCGTCCAGGAGCGTGTTTTTGACGACCTTCGGCCCGCGTTCGATGTCCGCCGCCCTCATGGACTGCATCTCCGAGGGGCCGGTGAGCGCCAGGTCCTGCCCGTCTATGGCCAGGGCGCTCTTGAATTCGTTCAGCGCCGCGTTTACTTCATCGGCGGACGCGCCGGTCACATGGTCGCGTATGTTCCATCTTTCAACCGTGCCGATGCGCGTCTCGCCGTCTTCGCTCCAGGCGGTCTCGCACTCGATGGTCAGTTGCGGGTCGTTGAAGTACTTGTCGCCGTATTTGATTCTCAGCATGGCGGCCTCGCAAGAGGTGAAAGGCGTAAGGTGAAAGGTCAAAGAACTCAAGTTGACCGGGTTTTCGCTAACAGCGGTGACTGTCACCGCAAATGAGAAAAAAAGGAGTTGTTGACTACCACTCTCCTCAAAGCCCGATTTGCCCCTATTCAGGAAATATGGAGTTAGGGGAGGCCAAAGGGAGGTGGAATGAAAAAAGTATGCGCAGTAACGCTCGTGGGGAAGGAGGCTTGCAAAAAATCCGTAAATTTTCGGATTTTGTTGCATACTTTTGCTCCTTTTGTGTGTCTATATATATGAGGGAACAGGCAGGTGAGGGGGAGCATTTCTTGCTGAATAGAGATGAGAGAAAAGTAATTTCCCAATTCCTCTGGAAGACCCCCCACGCCTCGCGCCTCCGAAGGGTGACTGTCACCACTACAAAGCACCCGGTATTGCCCGGGGAAAGCCAGTCAACTTGATACCTATTTCCTTAACCAATCTGTAAGGAGGAACCGCCATGAAGAGCAAATCGTTCTATTTGGGAATAGTCGCC
>QNCA01000150.1 GCA_003644325.1 Planctomycetota bacterium | reverse complement strand
TGAGAAGCAAACCCGTCGGAACCGTCCTGGAAGAAGCGGGGGAACTCGTTGGCTCCGGGGCGCGGGAACTGATACTCATTGGTCAGGATACCACATCCTACGGCAGAGACCTGTACGGCGAATGCCGCCTGCCCGAACTTGTGCGCCGCGTCGCCGAAATCGACGGGACTCGCTGGCTGCGCATCCTTTATACTCATCCCGCATACTACACCACGGAGTTAATCGCCCTGTTCAGCGAGATTCCCAAACTCTGCCGATATATCGACCTGCCCGTGCAGCACGCAAGCGACAGGATACTCACCGCGATGAAGCGCCGCGTGACGAGGTCGAAACTCGAAGACTTAATCGGCAAACTTCGCGGCGAGATCCCCGGCGTAACCCTGCGCACGTCCGTCATTGTGGGCTTCCCCGGCGAGACCGACGCGGACTTCGCCGAACTGCTGGACTTCCTCGGGCATGCGCGGTTTGACAGGCTGGGCTGTTTCACATATTCGCGCGAAGAAGGCACACCGGCGGGTGAAATGCCCGACCAGGTTCCCGAAGAGGTGAAGCAGGAGAGGCTCGACGAGGTGATGCGGCTGCAACGGGAGATATCGCAGGCGGCAAATGCGCGATTCGTCGGCCGTGAGATGGAAATGGTGGCGGACGGCGTAACGGAAGACGGCCGCATCGTCGCGCGCAGTTACCGCGAGGCGCCCGACGTTGACGGCGTCATAATAGTTGAAGATGCGGGGGTGGATGCCGGGCATTTCTTCAACGCCCGCATAACGGAAGCCGGACCATACGACTGCAAGGCCGTCCGTCACGCGCAAAGGCAACCGTCACCGGAGGATTGAAGGCAGCCGCTTTAGCGCCCTGCGTGTCCGCGCGCCGTACCATGCTATCATCTCGCCCTCCACTATGCGCGCGCGGCACCCTCGCAGTCCGCGTTCGCGCAGATGCGCCAGGATTTCCTCCCTATCCTTCCTGCGGAAACGATACGGCTCCGTCGGCAGCAGCACCAACTGGGGCCTTGCACGCGCCAGTTCATCCACGGTCAGGGGAAAGTAATTCCTGCGCCTTGCATGAAAGACGTTCAACCCGCCGCACGCCTCAATCAATCTGCTGATATACGTGTCGGCGCCGCAGGACATATACGGATTTTTCCAGACGAGGCATGCCACCCTTGTGCGCCGCCGCCCGTGCGGGCGCGCTCTGTAAAGCGACTCGGTCTCCCTTATTATTGCCTGCGGCCCGGACGCGGCCGGGCACATCGCGGCGATGACCCGCATCATCTCCAGCGCGTCGTCGACGCCCCGGACCCTGCATACATAGACGGGAATCCCCTTGCGGGCCAGTGCCTGCACATCTCTCTTGCGATTTTCCTCGTCGCTGGCGATAAGGAGGTCCGGTTTAAGCGAGAGAATTTTCCCGAGTGAAGGATTCATCGGCCCGCCGACGCGCGCCTTGCGCCGGAGCGAGCGCGCGGGGTGGATACAGTAATCCGTGATGCCGACAATTCTGCCCGCCATGCCGAATTCGCACAGCGTCTCGGTGATGCTCGGCACGAGTGAAACGATCCTCCGTGCGCAACTGAAACCTAAAGGGGTTTGACCCCTTTTGGTTTCGTTTGCGAGGCGCGTTGCGTTCAATTATCGTCTCCTTCCTTTCCGGCCGACAGGCCGAGTTCTTTTATTTTCTGCTGGAGGCTCTGGCGGTGCATGCCGAGTGCGCGCGCCGTCCGGGTTATGTTCCCGCCATGCTCGCGCAATTCACGGATTATAAGGTCCCGCTCGAAGTTTTCGATAGCGGCCTTCTTGATTTGCCGATACGTGGCGCCGCGGGGCGGGGCCGGGCGGGCGGCGTCCGCCGCGCCGGGGGCGTCGAGTTCACGGCGTATGTCGGCCTCCTCTATGGTATCGTTGTCGCACAGCAGGACGATCTTTTCCAGGAGGTTCTCGAGCTGCCGCACGTTGCCCGGCCACCGGTAGGAGACCAGCGTGCGCATGGCCCCGGGGGAGAGGCCGGGCGCGGCGCGGCGGTGCCGCTCCGCGAACAATTTCACGAAGTGTTGCGTCAGCAGGGGTATATCCCGGGGCCGTTCTCTCAGCGGCGGCAGCGTGACATCGACGACCTTCAGCCTGTAATAGAGGTCTTCTCTGAACGCGCCTTTGGCGATCTCGGCGGCAAGGTCCTTGTTGGAAGCGCTGATGACGCGCACGTTGACGGAGAGCGTCCTGTTGCCGCCCAGTTTCTGGAAGCGTTTTTCTTCGAGCACGCGCAGGATCTTGGCCTGGGTGTTGGGTGACATGTCGCCGATTTCGTCGAAAAAGATCGTGCCGCCGTCGGCGGCAAGGAACTTGCCGTCCCTGGCGGCGACCGCGCCGGTGAACGCGCCTTTTTCGTGGCCGAAGAGTTCGCTCTCGATGAGGTTCTCGGGCAGGGCGGCGCTGTTGACGCAGACGAAGGAGCGGTCTTTTCGCAGGCTGCGCCGGTGGATTTCGCGCGCCGCCAGTTCCTTGCCTGTGCCGGACTCTCCCTGGATGAGCACCGCCACGTCGGTCGGTGCGATGCGCTCGATCATCTGAAAGACGCGCTTCATAGGGGCGCTCTCTCCTATGAACGCGCCGAAACCGCTCATGTCGGCCAGCCTCTGCTGCAGGAGCAGGTTCTCGCGCCTGAGGTAAATCTTCTCCAGCGCGTTTCCGATAATCAGGCGCAGTTCATCCACCTCGAAGGGCTTGGAGAGGTAGTCGTACGCGCCCATCTTCATTGCCTCCACCGCTATGCGCTCGCTCCCGTGGGCGGTAAGCATGATTACGAGCGGCGGGTGGTCCAGTTTGGACATTACCTCGAGCGCTTCCATGCCGTCCATCACGGGCATGTTGATGTCGAGCAGCACGACGTCGGGTGATTCCCTCCTGACGGCGTCGATCCCCGCCCTGCCGTCTTCCGCTTCACAGATTACGTAGCCGACGCGCTCAAGCGCCTTGCGCAGGCCGTACCTGGAGGGCATTTCGTCGTCAACGATGAGTATTTTTGCCGGTTGTGCCTTGTCTTCCATTCGTCACCTTCCTGCCGGTGTGGCGCGCGTGACGGTTTTGCTCTTCGAGGGGACCACGGGGGTAAACGGGATGCGTATCGTGAAACGCGCGCCGTGGTCGTTGCGCACGCTTATCTTCCCGCCGAGGTCGGCCACCTTCTGCCGGACTATTGACAGGCCCAGGCCGGTGCCCGCGGACTTGGTGGTGAAGAACGGCTCGAATACGCGGTCGAGGTCCTCCGGCGGTATGCCGGGGCCGGTATCGGCAACGGTGATCTGCAGTCGCGGCTCTTCGCCCTCTTCGTGGACAATGGACGCGGCGACAGTCACGCGGCCCTTTCCCTTGACGGCCTGGATGCCGTTCAGTATGAGGTTGAACAGTATCTCCTTGAGGGCGTCGACGTCCAGTCGCACCGGCGGCAGTTCCGGGTCGATGTCCAAATCTATTTGCGCCTTCGTGCGCGACGCTTCGTGTCGCAGGACGGTGACCACGCTGTCCACCACGTCGCCCAGGTCGATTGCCGCTCCGGGCGTGCGGCTGGGCCGCGCGAAGTCCAGCAATCGGTTTACGACGTGATTGAGCCTGTCTATCTCGGAGTGAATCATCGCCAGGTCGCCCTGTATGGGGCTTTCGGGCGGCAGGTCTTCCTGGGCGACCCGGGTGATTGTCTTGATGGCGCTGAGGGGATTCTTGACCTCATGGGCGACGCTGGCGGAGAGTCGTCCCAGGCTGAGGAGTTTTTCGCCTTCCAGCATTTTCCGGCGCAGGTTTACCTTGTCGTCGACAAGCATGAGGTTTTCGACGGCGGTGGCGACATGGCCGGCGAATATGCTGAGCATTTCGATTTCGGCGGCGCCGAATGCGCCGGCGCCGCTCTTTCCGACTCCGAGAAGTCCCGTGATGCGGCCGCCGCGCGCCAGCGGGAATATCAACTGACAGCGGAGCGCGCGGATTTCGTCTATGAGTTGCGGATTGCGCGAGGCGAGCAGATCGACGTATTTTCGCCTGCCTCCGCCGAGGAAGGAAAGGATGGTGCCGGTCTTGACGTTCGCGTCTCGCAGGTTTGAGGCGTGTATGTCGGGGTTGGGCCGGTCCAGCGTGGAGCGCCGGTAGGCCAGCAGCACGACGCGCGACACGTCGAACGCCCGGCGTATGCCGTCGGCGACAAAGTCGAACATCTGTGACAGCGTGAAGATGGAAGGCGCGTTCAGTTGTTCGCTGATTTCCACCAAGCGCATCCTGTGTATATCTTCCTTGCGGGTGACCACCCTGTGCACGAGCCTTTGGACGAGACCGCGGGCGGGCCCCAGGAGCGCGACTATGAGGGCGACGGCCCCGGCCTCCACGATTATGAGATTGACGCGCAACACGTTCTGGAACCATCCTGCGGCGGCGTTAAAGCCCTGGAGGCACGCCACCGCTGCGAGCAAGGCGGCGCCGATATGGAGGGGTCTTTTCCAGAGTTGCAGCGACAGGTAGTTATAACGGTACGCATAGAAGGCCAGTATGACGCCGGGGCCGAGGGAGGCCGCAAGCGAGAAGACCTTCAGCGCCTTCCCGGTGAAGGGATCGACAGACGCGCCGGGCATGGCGAAGGCGAGAACGGCGTAGGCGGAGATGATGATAATCATCGCCGCATCCATAAGCCAAAACGCCCTGTAGAACGTTCTAAAGAAGAGTTTGTCCTCCCTGCGACGACGGCGTGTGATGGCGATGCGCGTGAGGGCCGTGCATATAAGGCCGGCGACGAGGAGGTAGCACAGGTATGGTATGAGGTAGCGCAGGTCTCTGGCGACGAAGGTGGTTTCGCTGTTTGCGATTTCCAGTATCTTTCCGGTCCCTGCGAATACGCCGGTGCGCCGGGTGAGCAGCCAGGCGCTGTCGGGGTGAAGGAGAAATATAATGGAAGGCAGAAAGAAGACCATCGGCAGATAAAAGAGCGCCAGGGCGGAATCCGCCGTCAGGGCGAGCAGGGAGGCACGCAGGCG
>QNCA01000149.1 GCA_003644325.1 Planctomycetota bacterium | reverse complement strand
GCATCGAATTCCTGGGAGACGCTGTTTGGTAACTGGGCCTGCCCCTCGGTAAGCCAAGACAGCGGTTCGTTGAAAACGGATTGCTTCCCAACACCACGCGGCAAATCATGCCGTTCAGTTGCCGGCCTGAACGAGATCTCGCGCGTCGGTGCCAGCAGGTAAATATCCGGCATCATCTCGCGGAAGCACCGTTCATCGTCCTCGTAGTGGTATACCAGGATCGGTGGGCCTGACCACTTGATATCCTCGGCACCGGCGACGGGCTCTTCGCAGAACAGGCGTATTCCACCGGGCAACTGTTGCCCCATCTCAGTCGGGCTTTCGTCGGCGTGGAGAAAGCGGTCTATGGATGAAACGACGTCGGTAGTGGAGTATCCCCGCCGAACCCTGATGCCGAGTGACCGCCTCGAGGGGAAAGCACGCGTGAAGCTAGCGATCCCGGAGCACGCGAGGTCCTCCGTGCTTCCCTCGAGAATAGGTGTTTCCAGCCCAAGTCGCTCCCTGATACGTTCGAGTACCCCGTCAAGTGATCCCGCACCAGCCTGGGCAGCAATCGTGCCAAGATCCTGCTTGATGGCCACGTGCCATCCCGGGTCGGAAGACGGCGATACGTGCAAAGGCTCTAGCAACTTGTCGTTACGGTGAAGACCGGGAATCCACCTGTAACCGGTAATTCCCTTTAGCAGTACCGTGAGCTGCCTGAATGCCTTGCCATCTTTTTTCCCCAGCCGCTGTGCGCGGGCAACCAACGCGGCCTGGACCATGTACCGCTTGGCAAGAATGAGCGGGTGCCATGGGCCAACGAGGAGAATACTATTTCGTAGAGCGGTGCTATCCCAGTTGACAACACAATCCAAGTAAACCAACACGAAAAGTTGGGCCCATTCTAGCCGTTCCCGTTCCTGTTCCACGTAACCGAGTATCGCGCGGTACTTCCGCAAGTACCGCACGAGGAGTTCCTCGGTTTTCCCCGCGTGCCCGTCCACGTAAACGGGATGGGTAGCATAACAAGGATGTTCAAGGGTATTTCCGACGGGTTCGAGGGTTTCCCGCGTTGCATTTATGAGCTCGAACCTAACCGAGGCATATTCCCGCAGTAATTCAACTGCTTGGCTTGGCAATATCAACCCGTTAAATCCCGGCGCACTTATGGTCCCGCGGTAAGTAACGTAGTCTCCGATTGCACCAGGACTGTCATATCCATGACCAAGCAAGTCCACCAAGAGGGGGCGCCATCCCCGCTCGCTCGTCATGTCGGAGGCAAGCCAGATGCGCCTGCGCGAAGCATCGTTGAGTTTTCCAAGCCGGCGGTAGGGCTCCCGTCTCGCTCCCTCAAATATCGCCAGGATTTCCTTGACCCTACCGTTGCGTTCGCCAGCGACCTGGACTCTTAGTTCATCTTCGAGGGTGAACTCGCCTCTCTCTATATCCTTGGCCTCGAAGCAGATTACCGAGCTCAGTTCTCCGAACTCGCACACTCGGGTTGCCTGGCCACTGGCATCTTCCCGAGGGCCTAAGGGGTCTACCCTATCACCGGAACGCCATATCCCCCGTTGTCCTGTCTCGATAAGCGATTGTTCGTTCCCGTTTTGATCCAGGAACCTTGGCTCTTCCCCGTCCAGGGAAAACAAGTATACGTAAACCGCTTCGTCTGTCTCGATTTTCTTGTCAGGTACCTCGTCCTCGTCGCGAACACTTGCATCAACAACTTCGAAGCCCGGCTCGACAAGGGCAAAAGCCGGCCTAGCGTCACCGCATAAGTGAAGTTTCAGTCTTTTCTCCGCACGGATTTCCCCGTCTGAAAGCAAGGCTAGCTTCAATGGCAAACCCGTCCTGTAGCGGCTGAAAGCCTCCGCCGTGTTGAGCAGGAAGCAGAAACTCCCTTCGGCCGAGCCGATACTTTCCGAGGCAAGCACACTTCGACGGTAGGTCAGGCGAATCGTCCAATCGTAACGGTCGAGCTCGTCCTGTGGCAACCTGTATGTTCCAGAGAAAAGGAGTTCCTCGCCGTGGAACGTTGCTATGGCATTTCCCCTCCCAGAAATGACAGCCCGGTCACACTCGACCCGGTAGGTTACCTCCGCGGGTTCACGGGGCTCAATTTCGAAAAGCCGTTCAAGCCGGGGGGCTTTAAGCCTCAACCAGTGTTCGGGGTTGCCTGCCCAACACCCAAAAAAGGCCAGTGGTCCCAAGTCGAGTGTCTTGCTTTGGCCGAGGGCGTCCAGGAAAACATTCAAGGAGCCAGTTGCCTCGTCCTGTTCATCTCCTGGAAACACTTCCTGTACCATGAGCAAGGCTAATTGCCGCACGTCATCTTCCTTGCGGCACCGGTCGACGATACGCTCGCAGAGCCTCGACGTAACGCGAATGATCTTGTCGACCGGTGGTAACGCATCCACTGCCCCTGGACAGGGCAACCCGGCGTGGAAAAGCATCTTCAGCCGCACGTCTACTATTTCCGGGTACAGCGACGGGGAAAACTGCCCAAGGACCTCCTCCAGCAGCAAGCCTGCACGTCGCGGGTAGGCACGGGTGGCCGGGGTGAGGCATTTCAACACGAAATCGCTCAACCATTCTCGTTGTTCCAGTGTTCCATCCCAGCGGGAAACCAGGGCACTTAACACTGGTCCATCGAAACGGAATGCCTCGCTTCCAGCATCGATCCACGGCCATTCTTCCGAGAAAGCAACGGCACGGATAGTTCCCCCCGAGCCACGGATCGAATCCTGTATTTGTGCTAATTGGCCAGGACAAGCGACGGCTACGAAAGAACCTATTCGTTTACTGGTCAGGCCCACGGGCCTAATCCAGGACTTCTCCTCGTCCGGTGCAAGATCGTCCCCTATGACTAGGTAGGAAGTGATGCCATTGCCCACCAGGTACTCGTGGACTTCCCGGGCAATCTTGGCGGAAAGGCCGGGGACCACGAGGCGACTGTCCCTGTCGTTAGCCAAGGCATCCTCTTGGTACTCCTTGATGAGCCTTCCCAGTACTGATGAAATGGTTAACATGCCTTCTACTTCCTCGCCTAGTATGGGCATGCCACGGCAACGCTACTGCCAGCGTCCGGGCTACCCGTGAGCAATCCCATTGCCTGTAATTCCCGCATGAGCAAAGGCCTCGCGTCGGCGGCGTAACTGAAATCAATGCCGTACTGCTGGAAATGGTTCTCGACGTCCTCTAGCACCAGCCTTCCTCCACCCCTGGTGGTACTGTTGGTTTGTTTGTCATGGGCTGCCAAGAACGCAATTGTTTTTAGCAAGAGTTGCCCTGGAAATACGCGGAACCCGCGGGTGCGTCCCCGGCCTTCGGGAAGCAAGAGGTAGCCACCTACCTCGTCACCCAGGTTGTCGCGGTACAAGACCCGGAAGAACTCGTCGATATTTTTCCCCTGCCCCTTTTTCAGCGGGTCACGCCATGCAGCATGTTGTTCTGCCTTCCTGGTAAGGAAATCTTGGAATTTATCCTCCACGGCTTCTTCTCGAAACCACTTGCTCGATTTCATGTCACCTACGGCTTCCCGGGCAACTTGTAATAATTGTTCTACGGTCAACACGCCTGACCCTGCACCTTGTATCTCGAGCCGCTTGTTGGTAATCATCCCCGTCCTGGCACGTTCCAGGAGGTACAGGAGGATGTTCAGCTCCACCCTTTTCTTCATGTATTGCTCAGTTTTCTCGAATATTTCCCGCGTTGGAGTAAGGGAAGGATGTAAAAGGCCGCGGTTACGACCACCGATCTCTCTCTCGATGTGACTCGATTCAAAATGTGCCCCTTGATCGAGAACGGCGAGAAGGTACTCATGCAGTAGGCTCGTAATTCGCATCTGGGCTAACAGCCACATTGGCATGGAAAAGCGGAGGAACGTCATGAATACTTGCAGCCATTGCATGCGCGGCGCTTTTCCTTCTAGCTCGCATAATGCGAGCAGGTCCTTGAATATTCGCTCCGACAGTTCGTCACGGGGAATTCTCATGACTGCATCCGGCCGTGTCTTGGAGAAGACGTTTTCCTTGGCGACAGCCCCGTCTATTTCGAAGGAGGTTTCCCGCAAGGCAACAGACAGAATATCCTTTCCATGGGGGTCGTCATCGCGGAACGAATTGTGCCCGACGAGGGTACGGACCAGTGTCTCCGCCAGGCTTTCTTGCTCGCGTTTCTTGTCCTCCGCCTCTCTTCCTCCCCAGAGGTGCTGGGCTATTGGTCCCCCGAGGAGGAAATTGACAATCACGCGTTCACGGTTTTTCCCAAGCCATCCGTTCTTGGCCAATGCAGGGTACGAAGGTGCGAAAAACGGTTTTGATTTCGCGTTACGGGACTTCCGGCGGCGGCCCCGCAGGGCATGGAGCACTGCCCTCTCGCCGGGCGTATAAAGGTGCGTTTTGTCCTCGGCCAGTTCGTCCGGGTCAAGATCTTTTCCGCCTGTCGAGCCGTAATGAGTGGGGAAAAACACTTCGCGGAAAAACTCGAGTACGAGGATTTCCGGGGCGAGGCGCATTCCTGCCGACGGCACGAAAGCGAAACTCTTACGAACCAAGGGATGAACCTTGGGTTCGTTTGCACTTACGGGATACAGGCTGTAATCCGTGCTACTCGACATGGACATCTCCATCAAAGCGGGATAGTCTAAATACGTCACCATCGCCAGCACCAATCAGCAGTTCAACATCATCGTCAGCAAACGCGTACGCTTTGCGTCCTTTTGCCGATGCCCTGATCCTGGCATCAACCACACCAGTGAGCAACTCCCGCGGGAAACACCTCGTGTCCAGCTTGCCATGTAAGTGCTTGCTCAGCCATAGGAACGCCCGGGCACCCAGGGCCGCCTTCTCGCCACCTTGGAACTTGACAGCGATAGAAAGACTTCCTGATTTCCTGCTGGCGTCGATCCGCGGCCTGAGATTGTCGGACACCCAGCGACCGGACAGCGTAACGGCCTCGGAAAGGGGAACGGCATCTTGGCCCGAATGTTCATTTACTCCAGCCGCAAGAAGTGCCTCCAGTTGCCTGTCTAACTCGCGGATACGG
>QNCA01000148.1 GCA_003644325.1 Planctomycetota bacterium | reverse complement strand
TTGGTATGCAGGTACATAACGCAGTGTCCTCAGGTCAAGTGCGCGAAACATGGTATGCTCGTCATGCACGGTTGACCAGTTCCAGCCAAAGCACTCATCTCCACGCATCACGATCTCGATATCTTGTTGCTCCCTGATGCGGTGAAAAACTTGATACGATTCGGGAAACCATGTCAATCCCTCCCCAAGCCAGACAAAGTCACGAAAGTTTTCAATGATCTCCTCTGCCGCGAGTCTGTAGAAATGATGATCGGCCCCCAGTTTATGGGCAAGTCGTTTGGCAATGGCGCAGTCACCATTGGGGATATCCTCCGCGCGCCCCCAGGATATTGTATGCAGCCCATCGTTGCCCCTGGCCTCGAGATAACAGCCTAGAATGGCCCTGGAATCGTATCCCCCACTCAACAAGATACCATAGGTGTTGTCGGTTCTCAAACGCCGGCGGACCGCTAGGCGCAAAAGCCCGCTCAGTTTTTCCCGATAATAGGCTGCGCCACGATCTGGTTTTCCTTCCTCAAGCTCGAACTCCCAGTATTGGCGACGGGCAATGGTGCTGTTTTTTACTTCGAGTACCGTAGCTCTGTCCAGAGTCTCAAGCCCCTCGATCAGAGTGTGATCGGCGGTAAAATGGCCATTAGCCAGGAAATCAGCGACAGCCACCAAGTTGAGTTTCTTTTTGAGAGAAGACACCCCCAACAGGCTCTTTATCTCTGGGCCAAAATATAGGGCCTTGCCGTCATAGAAATAAAAGATCGGCTTGGTTGCTATTCTATCATTCGCGAAAAGTACTGTATCTTTATACTCGTCAACAATGACAATGGTGAAAGAGCCATTCAGAAAAGATGCAAAATTCGACCCTTCCTTCTCGTACAGCCGGTAGATGAACTCTAAAGGGTTAGAGTTAGCCGCCCCGTCGTTGTAAATCTCCCCGTACAAAAAAACCCGAATTTTGTCATTACGTGCTGAAAACGGTTGCTTTCCCTGACCGATGATGCCCAGGTGAACACGCGAGATGGCCACCGTTCCTCGTTCGTTCACGTAATCGTCCACCATATACCAATCTTGATGTCGAATGGCATTGCGCATTGCCCGCGCCAAATCTTGATTCACCCGCTTACCGTTTGTGCTGATTATGCCTATCAATCCTGGCATCAATCCATCTCCTCGTTAGTACCCTAGTCCCTGGAACTAATTTCCCATTGAAATTCACATCATCAGGTAGTACACTGCGTATAAGATAGCCAGTAGTCAGGAGGATAGTATGTGTTACCGAATTACCGCCGTATTTTTAGTTATTATTATGATTGGCTCTCAAACCACACCGGTTGCGGCGGGCGACCCAGTCAGAACTTGTAATTTACCCGCATTTCCGGGGGCGGAAGGCTTTGGCGCCGATACGCCCGGCGGACGGGGTGGTCGTGTCATCCGCGTGACGACATTGGCCGACAGCGGCCCTGGTTCTCTGCGCGAAGCTATCGGTGTACGGGAACCACGAACCATTATCTTTGAGGTTGGTGGCACGATCCAACTGGAAAGTGATCTGAATATCTGGTCCCCGTTTCTCACCGTCGCCGGGCAAACCGCTCCATCACCAGGCGTTACGATAACCGGAAACTGTCTGAGGGTTGAAACACACGATGTAGTCATCCAACACCTGCGCTTCCGTGGAGGCGCGAACAATAGTTTTGCCATTCCCGGTTCCTCCGATGGCTCCCGAGAGGTCTACAACGTAATTGTGAGCCACTGTTCTATCAGTTGGGCCACGAATAAGAACTTGAATATCTGGTATCCAAGTGTACACGATGTGACAATAAGAAACTGCATCGTGAGCGAGTCCTTGCCGTATCCGATGTCGGGCAATCGGATGGGTTTTCTCATCGGCGACCACGCCAAGCGTATTGCCGTGATTGGTAATCTCTTTGCCCATAACTCGAGGCGGAATCCTGCTCCGTTTGGGGATACCAGCACGCTCATCGTCAACAATGTAGTCTATAATCCTGGTTCGGGACCGATCCATTTCCAGGATGGCAATGGTTCTGGCTCGCTGATAGCTAGTGTCGTGGGCAACGTCGTCATCCCCGGTCAAGATACACCCGCTCAGTGGTGTAAGCCCGACCAATGTCCGCCGATACATATTCTAAATAGCACTGCCCAGGGAACACGTATCTATCTGGCGGACAACGAAGCGCCAGGACGCACGGAAGATCCCTGGTCAGTTGCGTTGGTGGAGACGTCGTTCGACGTGAAGGCTAATTCTCCGCCTGTCTGGGTGGCTCCCCTGACCGTCCGCGACAGTAGCGGTGTATTGGGGTGGGTGCTCACTAACGCAGGCGCACGTCCCTGGAATAGGGATGCGGCGGACGCGCGCGTCATCTCCGATGTGCTGAACGGTACAGGCCGGCTCATTAACAGCCCAGAAGATGTGGGCGGGTCACCGGATTTGGAACCGTCCAGGCGAGCGCTGAATCTGCCTGCCTATCCGAACGGCGACGACGATAGAGATGGTTACACCAATCTGGAAGAGTGGCTCTTTGGGTTCGAGCATGACAATAGTTTTGTCGTCTTTCTTCCTCTTGTTCTCCGCTGAGTTATTCGATGTCGCCGGGTTTGACGTGAGGCGCATCGAGTGTGTCAATTGTCAAGGTACGTTCCCGATTTTTTCTCGCGCGCCGCGGCTCGTTGTTTCAACAATCGGTGGTACAAAGCCATGTGTTGATCCGCCTGTTGCTGAGCACTGTAATGAGCGATGATGTGCTGCCTAGCCGCTCTTCCTAGCGTTTGAGCTTGCTCCGGATGGGACAACAATTGTACAATCGCCTCGGCTAACGCATTGCTGTCGCGCGGCGGAACAACTAGGCCGGTTTCGCCGGGAATCATGGCCTGGGTAGTTCCCGATACTGCCGTAGCGACGATGGGTTTAGCAGCGGCCATCGCCTCCAACAAAGCAACCGATAGTCCCTCCCAGAGCGAAGGCTGGACGAACAAATCAACAGCCGCCAGCAAGTCCGGCACATCCTTCCGCATGCCCAGGAAGTGAATATGCGCCGCAAGACCAGCCTGCCGGGCTTGCTCGGTTAATTCGCTCCTCAATTCCCCATCACCGATGAAAAGAAAGTGCGCGTCCGAAAGAGAAGCAATGACGGGCGCGGCAGCGTCAATCAAATAGCGATGCCCCTTTTGTTCCGTGAGACGACCAACAGTAGCGACAAGGTGTACATCGGGCGCAAGGTCTAATGCATCGCATAGTGCCGCTTTATCCCCGGAACGCTCAAAGGGTTTGAGATTTACGGCGTTGCAAATTGTAAAGACTTTGTTGTCAATAGCCCCAATCTGCTCCAGAATTGCTTTATGAACCTCGTCAGACACGGCAATGAACCCATCCACTTGACCGGTCAGCAACCGGTAAAATAACCGGTACCCCCATATTTTGAACTGGCGTAACGATTGTCTTTGTCCAGGCTGTTTTTTGGGAAAGAACTCGACGTTCTGCATTGTCCACAGTACCAGGCGTGGCTTGGTGTCTGAACGCAGGGTCAAGACCAGAAAATCGAGCACTTGCAGTATGTGTGTCTGGATAACGTCAATGTGGCAGGTTTCAACCAATTGAGCCAATTCTCGCCGGATGCGCAACATCTCGGCCAAAAACAGCGGTAGGTATACCACACTATAACGAGGGCGGTCGAGAATCTCTACGCGCACTCCCAACTTTTCAATCTCGGCCCGCATTGGGCCATCTTGGAAGGCGCACACTATTATTGCACACCCCTTTTCCTGCAAGTGTTCAGCCAGTGTCCGCACCACTTCTTGAGCGCCCGCTCGCTCTAGCGTCAGAATAATTTGCATTACGTGCAGGTCGTTGCTACTACTCATAACTCTAACTTTTGTCAAGCGCAACTAGCTGGTTGGACAACTCGCTTTAGTGGTTAAAGCAGACTGTGTGATATTGGCGATAAATCCGAGATTGATCCAAAAGAGAGTGAGCACGTAGGGGAAAAATCGCATATCTATGTCTTAGGCCAACAAGATATGCGCGCTGATGGGCAACCACAGAGCAATGAGTAATCGCCGACTCCAAAATCCTGTATTGGGCAGTCGTGGCAGTGCCTTGAAAGAAAGTCCCAGCCACCAGAATATGGGAAAGGCGTAGAAAAAAAAGCCGACGAGTCCCATCTCGGCCAAGATCGTCAAATACGTGTGGTGCGAGGTTCCCTTCTCTATTTGCCATCTAGTCGGAGTGGTCTCATTTATACGCTCTAAAAATTCCTGATCGTAATAATCATAATTGCCAAAGCCCCATCCAAAAATGGGGCGGGCATAGAACATGTTTTTCCCTGCATTTGCCAGAACGAGACGAGCATCTTTTCCTTCTTCAGTGTCGCTCAGTCGCTCGTAGGCATGGGTGAACTCGCGGTTGAGCAATGTGACCGATAAAATAGCCAGCAGGGGAATAGCTACTGCGAGAAAAGTCATTGTCTTTTTAGGATACAAGTACAGCCATCCCAACATGAGCAAGATACTGACCAGCCAGACTCCCCGTGTAAACGTGAGAAAAAGACACCCCGTTCCTAAAATAAACGCTAGTATCTCTATTGTCCGCACGCACCCTTTTTCGCGTCTCATTGCGTCGTGGTAGAAACAAACGAGATATAGTACCAGTAAACAACCATAAGCTGCTGGTTGTCTGAGGGTTCCCATGGTACGATTGCCTATCAGGCTATTGAGCCAGATTGAGGGAAGCACTTGGGGCGTAAACCACGACAGGAGACTAATCACACACTCGGCCACAGTGATGAACACCATTAGCGGTATCAGGCGTTTCAATTTTCCTTCCCGCGCGTTTGAAAGCCGAACTAACCCATAGGCAGCAAAGGGTATCAGGAACTGATCCTGAACGTCAAATACCATTTTCCAGTGATTTCCGGTGACTAGTATAGAAGTGACGCTCATTGTCACAAAGGCAATCATAGACAGTTCCGGCAGCCCCATCTTGCTCGGTGGGCGTTTTTTAATTTTCAGTAGATAGGACAGAGC
>QNCA01000147.1 GCA_003644325.1 Planctomycetota bacterium | reverse complement strand
CTCGCTTCTTTACCTTTCGCGCGCGGTGTATCCCGTACGCCCGGCAGCGATCAGGACGCGAACATGCATCCCCTGCCGAAAAAAAGCGTCCAGGGGCCGCCGCTCAAGCGCGCCGTTTCGTGCCAGAAATGCCTCCGCACGGGCGACATCGATATTGTCGGCTCGACCGCCTATCACCACACGTTCTTTGAAATGCTCGGCAATTTCTCCTTCGGCGATTATTTCAAGAAAGAGGCGATAGTGTGGGCGTGGGAGTTTCTGACGGAGTGGTTGAAGATACCCGCGGAGCGACTGGCGGCATCGGTGTACCTGGAGGACGACGAGGCGTTCAATATCTGGCGCGATGAGGTCGGAGTGCCGGAGGACAGGATTTACCGCTTCGGCGCGAAAGAGAACTACTGGCCCGCCGAGGCCCCGACGAAGGGCCCCAACGGGCTGTGCGGCCCCTGTGCCGAGATTTTCTACGACTGGGGCAAGGGCTCGTTTCCGTGCGACAACCCCGACTGCGACCCCTCCTGCGACTGCGGCAGGTACTGCGAAGTCTGGAACCTGGTCTTTCAGGTTTACAACAGAACCGGTTACAATGAACTGGAGCCCCTCAAGCAGAAGAACATAGACACGGGCATGGGTTTTGAGCGGCTGCTCGCCGTGGTCAACGGCGTGCGGTCAAACTACGAGACCGACTTGTTCCTCCCCATCCTCCACGAAATCGCGAAGATCGCCGGCATGAAGTACGAGCGCGACTCGGAAGCAGGCCGCCACATGCGCCGCATGGCGGACCACGGCCGGGCGCTCTGCTTCGCCATCGCGGAAAACGTCATCCCCGACTCCGCCGACGACCGCGGCTCGGTACTGCGGAAACTGCTCCGGCGCGCCTATCGCGACGGCCGCGCCATAGGGATTGAGGACGAGGCATTTCTCTATAAACTTGTGCCGGTGGTAGGAGAGATATTCAAGGGCCCCTATCCGGAAATCCTCCAGCGGCGCGAGAACATCGCGCATATATTAAAGGAAGACGAAGAAAAATTCGCCCGGGTTCTCGACCGCGGCGAGGTACGCCTTGAGGAGGAAATTCAAAAAGTCCGCGAACGCGGGGAAAATGTCTTCCCGGGGAAAACGGCCTTCTGGCTGCACGATACCCTGGGCTTCCCGGTGGAAGTTACGCAAGACATCGTCGAGGACAGCGGCCTGAAGTTCGACCGGGAGGGCTTCAACGCGCTGCTCGGCGAGGCGCGTAATATGTCCCGGACGACCTCCAAATTTACGGGCGAGGTGTTCAAAAGGGGTCCTTTGCTGAAAATAATGCACAAACACCCGCCGACGGAATATTACGAATGGACGGATGCCGCGCAATTCATGCCGGAAGTGCTGGAAATAATCAGGGACGGCAAACTGGTTAAATCAATAGGCGAGGGCGAGAAAGGTCAGGTCATCCTCGACCGGTCGCCTTTTTACGCGGAGGCGGGCGGCCAGGTCGGCGACACCGGTGAATTGATATGCGGCGACAGTGTCTTCCGGATTGACGACACGCAAAAGGAAGAAGGCTACTATTTTCACTCGGGGGTGATGAAGGCCGGTTCGCTGAAGACCGGCGACACGGTCAAACCCGTCGTCGACCACCGGCGCAAAGACACCGAGCGCAACCATTCCGCCACGCACCTGTTGCAATACGCGCTCAGGGAGGTCCTGGGGCCTGCGGTCGAGCAGGCGGGGTCGCTGGTCAAGCCGGACCGGCTGCGATTCGACTTCACGTTCAAACGGGGGTTGACATCCGAAGAAATCAGGCGGGTCGAGGAGAAGGTAAACGAGCGAATTCTGTCCAACGACGAAGTTCAGTTTGAAGAAACGACGGTCGAGGACGCGAAGAGCCGCGGGGTCATAGCGCTCTTCGGCGAAAAGTACGCGGAAAAGGTTCGCATCGTCAACATAGGCGGCTACAGCATGGAACTCTGCGGCGGGACGCACGTGCGGCGGACCGGGGATATCGGGTTATTCAAGATACTCCGCGAGGGGTCGGTCGCCTCGGGCATCCGGCGCATCGAGGCCGTAACCGGCAACGCCGCGCTGGCGTACCTGAACGACCGTTCCGAAATGATCTCCCTACTGGCAGGGAAACTCAAATGCCGCGAGGAGGCCGTGCCGGGACGTGTAGACGACCTGCTAAACGAGATTTCTTCCCTGAGAAAAAAGACTTCGGCGAGGGCGGCCGCCGCACAGGGCGAATCCGTCGGTCAATTGCTCGCGAAGGCGGAAAAGGTCGGCGGGACCGCGCTTGTCTGTGCGTACCTGCCGAACCAATCCATGCCCGAACTGCGGAGTTATGCCGACAACCTGCGCAAAACGGGCAAATCCGTCGCGGTAGTCCTTTTATCGGATGCCGGCGGCAAGGTCGGCCTCCTGGTGTCATTTTCAAGGGACCTCGTCGAAAGGGGCCTGCACGCGGTGGACGTGGTGAAAAAGATAGCGCCGATAGTGGGCGGCGGAGGCGGCGGCAGGGCCGACCTGGCACAGGCCGGCGGCAAGAACATCGACAGGATCGAACAGGCACGGAAAGAATCGACAACGCTGCTCAGAAGTCTCCTCTCATAATGGCCGTATCGAGGTGACACAATATAATGGGATTGTTCCCCGCGACATCCCCGTTTCGCATCGGGTCCGGCGATGTATTTGCCGCCTCGCGGTCGATTTTGCTTGACAATGGTCGGGCCGATATATAGAATCCCGCGACTTTTGGCGGGCAACTGCCTTGAACACGCTCAGTTTACGGAAAATACGCCATGCCAAACCCGAAAAGAAGACATTCGAGGTCACGGACCCGCAAGAGGCGGTCTCATGACGCCCTGGGCGCGCCCAGCCTGTCGGTGTGCCCCCGGTGCAATCAGAAGAAACTGCCGCATAGGGTGTGCGAAAACTGTGGGTACTACGACGGAGAAAGCATCATAGAAAAAGAGGGCGCTTAAGAGATGCGCATCGCGGTTGATGCTATGGGCGGGGACTACGCCCCCGGAGAAGTTGTGGCCGGCTGCCGGATGGCCCTGCAAAAGGATACGGAACTCCAGATCGCGCTGGTCGGTCGGAAAGACCGGATTGGAGAAGCGCTTGCGAAAAAATTCGGCCGGGAACTGGATGAGTTTCAGTCCAGAATATCAGTGCACCATGCCGAGCACGTGGTGACCGCCCGGGACAAGATGCGCTCGGTGTTCAAGAAAAAGCAGGACAATTCCGTGGCACAGAGCGTGGCGCTGGTGAAGAACAGGCGTGCGGATGCCATGGTAAGCGCCGGCAGCACAGGGGCGCTTGTAGGCTCGGCGGTTCACATATTGGGGCGGCTCAAGGGGGTGCGCAGGCCGGGCGTGGGCGTGCCCCTGCCTTCCAGGAACGGCGTCTGCATGATTATCGATTTGGGCACCAATATCTACTGCAGGGCGACGCACCTTTACCAGTACGCGGTAATGGCCTCGGTGTACAGCGAGCACGCGCTGGGGATCAAGAATCCGAGGGTCGGACTCGTCAACGTGGGCGTCGAACGTTCAAAGGGCACCTACAAGATACGCGAGGCCAACAAATTGCTCCGGAAATCCGGCCTCAACTATATCGGATTTGTCGAGGGACATGACATCTTTGTGAGCGACTGCGATGTCGCCGTCTGCGACGGATTTGTGGGAAACGTCCTTCTGAAGGGGATAGAAGGATTCTCGGCGGCAATTGTTCATTCGCTCCTTGAAGAACTGGAGAGCCTGCTCGGCGGGATGGACGAGAATAAGCGCGCCGACATTTTCAGGAAATTCAGGGAAATGACCGACTGGTCGGCTTATGGAGGCGCGCCGCTGCTGGGCGTGGACGGCGTATGCATCGTCGCTCACGGGAAGTCCAAGGCCGTGGCGATTGCAAACGCCGTAAACTCCGCCGTCACTTTCGCGGCACACGACGTTAACAGTCTTATCCTCGAAAAACTCGCTTAGGCTATGGAATGCCAATGACCGAAAATCGAAAAGTCGGAATCGCGGGAACAGGGTCTTACCTGCCGCCAAAGGTCTTGACAAATGACGACCTCGAGAAAATCGTGGACACCTCGGACGAATGGATATTCACCCGCACGGGCATAAAAGAACGCCATGTCGCCGAAAAGGGCCAGGGCGTCTCGGACCTGGCGTTCATCGCTTCGCAGCGTGCGCTCGAAGCCGCCAACGTGACCCCTGATGATATCGACCTCATCGCGGTCGGAACCATCTCCGCCGACTACAGATTCCCCTCCACCGCCTGCCTGCTGCAAGACATGCTCGGCTGCCGGAAGATAGGCGCCTTCGATGTGAGCGCGGCGTGCTCCGGCTTCATCTATGCCCTCTCAATGGCGTGGAAGCAGATTGAAACCGGCATGTGCGATACGGCCCTGGTCGTCGGCGGAGAGGTACTGACGGCCTTTACCAACTATACCGACAGGACCTCCTGCATACTCTTCGGAGACGGCGCCGGAGCCGTCGTCCTCAGGGCCGACGCCGAGCAGGGCGTCCTGATCGACACCTCGTTGGGTTCGGACGGCTCGGGCGCGGATATCATGATAGTCCGGGGAGGCGGCTCGAAGATCCCCGTGGACTATGACGTGCTGGAAAAGAATCTTCACCTGATGGAAGTAAGGGGCAGGGAAGTTTACAAGTACTGCACCCAAATGCTCCACACGGTTGTTATAGATATTCTGGAGAAAAACGGGTACTCGAAAGAAGACCTGGCGTGGGTAATCCCCCACCAGATGAACATGCGCATAATCGAGGCCTCCGCCAGGCGGATGGGCACGCCTGTCGAGAAGTGGTACACCAACATCGAGAGATTCGGCAACACTTCGGGAGCAACCATCCCGATAGCCCTGGACGAGGCCGTCCGGAACGGCTCCATCAAAAAGGACGACCTTCTGGCAATGGTGGCTTTCGGCGGGGGAATCACCTGGGCCGGCGCCCTTCTGAGGTGGTAAGAAACTCAAGTTGACTGACTTTTTCTGGATGATGGTAGGTGCTTGATTATAATCTGCTGTTTCACAACACCTTACGGTGACAGTCACCAATCTACGATCCG
>QNCA01000146.1 GCA_003644325.1 Planctomycetota bacterium | reverse complement strand
TCCGCTCCTCAGGGTTAAGAGCCGCTAACTCGCTTCGCTCATAAGCGGATGACCCTTCGTCGCTCCGCTCCTCAGGGTTAAGAGCCGCTAACTCGCTTCGCTCATAAGCGGCTCTAAATGGGCGAGGCGGGAATCGAACCCGCACCCCCGAATTTACGGGGACGGGATTTTAAATCCCGAGTGTCTGCCGTTCCACCACTCGCCCACAAGAAAGGAACCGGCCGTCAGCGGTGAGCCGCTCCGGCCCTCCAGCGCACACCAACGACCGATCCCCGCCCCGTAGCCGGCGTAATCCGCTGGAATCCGTGTAATCCGTGGTAAAAAGGTAAGCGGGTACGCGCAAAGTCGGAAATGGAGGCGACGGCCGGATTCGAACCGGCGATAAAGGATTTGCAATCCTCTGCCTTACCACTTGGCTACGCCGCCATTTTTACCCACACCTGAAAGTTTAACATCATCTTTAAGACCGTCAAGATATTTCCCCACCTCAAAACTGTCCCCCAACGGAGTCTGACCCCTTTAGCGGACAGTTTGAATTTATCGTTCGTCTCTCTCCGGCAGTTCCGCCTCTTCGGGTATCATGTTGGGGATGCCGTCCACAATGGCGTATCTGCGGCCGCAGTTGCGGCAGACCAGTTTGTCACCCTTCAGGTCAACACCCGGGTCCCTCACGGACTTGTCCGCAACGCATAGCGGACAGGCCAGTATCTTGAGCAGCCTCTCATCGAGCATTACAGATTCTCCACTATCCTGTGATTGTTGTCTTCCGGGAGCGGTCTCCCGCACCAAATGATAAACGCCCCGGGGCCGAAAATCAACAGCCTTCGCACAAATGCCCCTCTCCGGAAGTTTGTTTTTGACCCCGGCCCGCCCCGTGTTATAATCCATGCTGAATGATGTCGTCCGGGAGAGACAATGCGGCGCAAACCGACCATAGGCCTAAACTGCTCTTACAAATATAACGAGAAGTACGCTGCCAACGAGTCATTCATTTTCGAGCAGTATTACGACTCCGTTGCGGCGGCGGGGGGCGTGCCTATCCTCCTGCCGCCGCTGGGCGACCAGGCGAGGATTAGAGAACTGCTGGGCCTGATGGACGGAGTCGTTATGATAGGGGGCAATGACCTGAACCCTTCGCGCTACGGCCGGGAACTGCACGAGAAGACTGAACTGATGCTGCCGCGCCGAGAGGAGTTCGACATCGGGCTGATAAGCGCGGTCTTGAGCGCGGGCATACCCCTGCTGGCCATATGCCAGGGTTGCCAGACGCTCAACGTGGCGCTGGGCGGCTCGCTGCATCAACACCTGCCCGAGGTTTACGGCGAGGACGTGCTGCACGCACCCACCGACGAAATGCGCAAAGCGGGCGAGGAGAGAATGCACCGGGTGACCATCGAGAAGGGGACGCTGCTCCACCGTATCGTCGGCAGGGACACGCTGGAGGTAAATTCGTCGCATCACCAGTCAGTGGACAGGGCGGCTGAAGGACTGCTCGTGAGCGCACGCTCGCCCGACGGCGTTATCGAGGCGCTGGAGTGGGCGGATTACGCGCGCCGGCCCTTCATGCTGGCGGTGCAGTGGCATCCTGAAAGAATAAGGACGCTAAGGGAGCACATGCTCCTGTTTGAGGCGCTCGTGCGCGCGGCACAAACCAGCCGCACACGTGGGAGCAAGGACGCTAAACCACAGCCGAAGAGGAGTCATCATGCCTGAGAAGGTGAGATTGGGGGCACTTATCTCCGGTGAGGGGACCACCATCCAGAACTTCATAGACAAGATAAGGAGCGGAACGCTCAATGCGGAAATCGCCGTCGTAATCAGCAGCCGCCCGAACGTCAAGGGCTTGGAGCGAGCCCGGCTGGCGGGCATTGACCGCTATGTCGTCAACCGCAAGGATTACGCCGAGGACGCATCATTCAGCCAGGCCATCACCGAGATACTCGACCGCTACAAGGTGGACCTGGTGACACTGGCGGGCTTCCTCTCCTTCTACGAGATCCCCGACAAGTACCTGGGCCGCGTAATGAACATACATCCGGCGCTTCTGCCCAAACACGGCGGCAAGGGCTTCTACGGCGACAAGGTGCACAGGACCGTCCTTGAATCCGGCGCTACGGAGAGCGGATGCACCGTGCATTTCGCCGACAACGTTTACGACCACGGGCCCATCATAACACAACGCAGGGTGCCCGTCTTCAAAGACGATACGATCGAGACGCTGCGCAGGCGCGTTTTCGAGGAAGAGTGCGTGGCGTACCCGCAGGCCATCAACATGTTCGCCGAAGGCAAACTGGACGACATCGCCCGCCGCATCCGCTCCGCCCGAAAGAAGTAGTCCCGCGGCCTTGATTCGCTCCTTAAAGCCGCTAAAATGGCCCGTAAAGTACGACGGTTCCGAGCCCTTCGCGTAAAGTGACAGCGCATGGCGACCGCTCACGCAAAACGCAAGCAACATCTGGGGCAGTATTTCACCCCGCCCGATGTGGTAGACTTCATGTACCGCATGGCGGAGGTGATGCTGGGCGGAATCAAACTGCCCACGCGCATAGTTGACCCCGCCTGCGGAGACGGTGAATTTCTGCGAGCGGCGAACTCCAACGGGCGGCATGTCCTGCCCTCCAATCTCTATGGCTTCGACGTGGATGAGCAAGTCGAGTCGCACTGGCACGACCTGCGCGAGCGGGGCGCCAACCTTTTCGTACACAACGGGCTTTACCACTTCGACATATTGCCGAAGAAAATCTCGGACGGATGGTTCGACCTTGCCATAGGCAATCCGCCGTATGGCGGGATAGGCCTCGGCGAGATAGAACGCCTCACAGGGCTAAAGGAAAGAGAAAAGCAATTGGGTTTTTTCTGGCAATCCGTGAAGAAGGCTCAGGGGCTGGGGGACCACGGGAAGGCGGCTAAACTTTCGAAGAACCTAGACCTTGCAGCCGCAGAGAAGGACCGGGAAGTACGCAAGTTGTCGCTCGCCCTTCGATTTGACTTCAGCGTGTGGCGCGCTAACGGTCATACCCTGAATCTGCAGGAAGAGCGGGTCGAGAAAATGCGGCGCAGCCATGACTGGAAAGACCCGCTGGCGCTCCTCACCGGCAGGGAGGTCGCGGCGCTGAAGCGTTACCCCATCGAGGCGGTCTTCCTGGAACGTTTCTACAACCTCGTCAAGCCCGGCGCGGGAATAGTGGCTATCATCATTCCGGACGGCATCCTTGCAAACGCCAATTTTCTTTACATACGCCGGTGGCTTGCCGCGCACACGCGAATAGAAGCGGTGGTGAGCCTGCCGCGCGGCGCCTTCAAAGGCGCCGGCACCACCGCCAAGACAAGCATCCTCTTTTTCCGCCGCCTGGACGAGAGCGAAAAGGGAAAAACGTCAACCGGAAACGGCCAAAACAAGGTTTTCCTTGCCTCGGTTGCCGAGGGTGGTGACGTTGCGCTCGAATCGGAACTGGAAGAGATATTCACGGCCTACGAACGCTTTGCGCTCGGGGGATAACGCAATGCCAATGATCACAATACTCGATATAGGGAAGAACCCGGAATTCTGGCGAAGGATGGACCCAGACTACTGGGACCCGGAGATTCTGAGGATGTTACGTATCTTGAAAAGGAAATGGAAGAGCCAACCGCTAAATAAAGCACTTGAAATAGGGGAAAATGTAATCTCTGGAGACCATGTGCGGCCGTCTCGTGGCGAACGAAAGGGTCCTAATGAAAAGTATGAATATTATGAAACGAAAGGATTCTTGGATGCGGGATACGATTGGGCCAACGTCAACAAGTGTTCCAAGGAAGCATATGAAAGGCTCGCATATACGGCAGTTCACAAGCACGACATTCTGGTTTCATGTGCCGGTGTGGGCGGCGTGGGCCGAGGGCGGATTTGCTATATAACTCACAAGACAGGGCCATCTTGCACGGGGGACGTATTTATCCTAAGAGTCCCCGCAAAAAAGAGTTATGCGCTTTTTCTATTCCTGAAATCACGCTTTGGCAGAGAGCAGATAATTCGAATATCGAATGGTGTTGGAACCAGAAACATCAATTCTGCTGAACTGCTTGAGATTCTGTACCCACAATTTGGGAACGAGGTGGAAATACACGCACGAAGGCGACTATCAGTTATCCACCGCCTTCACAACAAGGCAATGGTTATGAAACAACGAATAATGCTTGAGATGGGTATGCCGGCGGATGAGGCTCAGGAAGTTAGCGAGGTCAGCAGACTGCTGAAACGTGCAAAAGAAAAACTCGTACGGCTTATCGCTGAATTTGAAAACTTCCTGGAAAGCGCAAATCCCTCCAGATATCTTGCCATATAGGATGGCTCAATGCACGATTTGCCGAAGGAATTAAGGGAAGCGGTGAAAAGGGTAACGAACGAAGAGGAATACCGCCATTACGTCCTCAATCCCCTCCTGCATGAACACCTCGGCTACCCCAGGGACCCGCGCATCGTCGGCCACAACAAGGGCTTCTCCGTCTATGGCGGACACTATGAAATCGACACCCTGGTGACAATCGACGGACGGCCGGCGCTGGCGGTGGAAGCCAAAGCCTCCGCCAAGAAATTTGATGACGCATACGCCCAGGTAACCTTCTACTCTAAGAACTACAAGGAAGGCTCTGTTATCCCCTTCGTAGCGGTGGCGGCGGGGGAGCGTGTCGTATTTTATCGCGCGGTCACCGGTCCGGACGGCATAGGCGTGACATTCGAGCCGCTGGATGAGTTCGTCGATTTTCAGATACTGCAGGGGGTGGCGAAGGGCATGCGCGCGCCCGCGCCGGAGCGGATAGAGGAAGCGGCAGTCGAGCAATTCGCGGAAATCATTCACCGCATTTACGCGACCTTCCGTGATTCGCCGCGACCCGCCCGAAAAGGCGATGAAGCCGTCATCGCCACAAGCCGAATCCTGTCCGCCGCCGTTTGCGGGAACAATGTGGGCGGATTGCTGCGAGAAATGCGCGCGGGCAAAAGGCTGGGCGGAGCGGTTGTCGCCTGCCTCGGAAACTATGACTGGCCCGGCAGCCGGGGACCGGCGCTCGCTCGCGCCTTTCTGGAATTCCTGACACTGGGAAAGATATATAAAGGGAAAAG
>QNCA01000145.1 GCA_003644325.1 Planctomycetota bacterium | reverse complement strand
TGTTACCGAAGGGTGTAACTTCGGGAGAGCGCAAAAAACGGTAGGGCGTTGTGCCGGCGTTCGCCGGCAACGCAAATTCAGGTTGTTAGATTTTTTCCGACAAGGAGGTGATTACTATGCCAGGAGGCGATAGAACAGGACCGGCAGGCATGGGTCCGATGACAGGTCGCGCGGCGGGTTACTGCGCCGGCTACGGCATGCCCGGTTATATGAACCCGATACCAGGCCGCGGCTGGGGTCGCGGCTGGGGTCGCGGCTGGGGCTGGGGCAGAGGCTTCGGCTGGGGCGCTGCATATCCCGCGCCCGGCTATGGTTATGCCCCCGCTTATAACCCCGACCCCAAGGAAGAACTCGAGATGCTGAAGCAGCAGGCCGATTTCTTCCAGCAGCAAATGGACGGGATTAAACAACGTATGGACGAACTGTCCAAGGAAGAGAAGTAGGCCGGTCGCCTATAAGCGCCCGGCCTTTCCCGGTTCCCGTCGGCGGCCCGGGATGGCGTTCGCGCAGGGGCGACGCGCCGGCACGGCAAGGCTTGCCTCGGTGACGCCGCGGCGCCCCGCGCGATAACGTCTTACAACGTCAGGTGAATACCACCTGCTTAAGGGAGGAACACTATGAAAATAGCAATCACATCAACCGGCAATACGTCCGACTCCGAGATAGACCCGCGCTTTGGCAGGGCTAAGTTCTTCATGGTCTATGACGACGAGAAGGATTCCTACGAGGCCATTGATAACGTGCAGAACGTGCAGGCCGCCCACGGCGCCGGCCCGCAGGCTACCCAGAGCGTGGCCGACGCAGGCTGCGGAGCGATCATCACGGGGCATGTAGGCCCGAACGCCTTTAATGCCTTGAAAATGGCAAAAATAGAGGTATTCACCGTGGAGTCCGGCACCGTCCGAGAGGCCGTTGACGCATACAAGGCCGGCAAACTGAAAGCGGTTGACTCGGCCGATGTAGAAGGCGGCTGGGTTTAGTTTGCATCAAAAGGCCGTCGAGCGCCGAATCGGAGGAATCTCGGCAACCCGACATCCGATGAAAGGCCGAAAATGATAGCAATGCAACCGAAACCGCTGGATGAGGTCCTGAAGTACCTGGAACCGCACAGGAGGATATTCCTGGTCGGCTGCGGCGGCTGCGCCACCGCGTGCAAGACCGGGGGAGAGGCCGAAGTGGCCGAGTACGCCGATGTCTTGAGAGAGAACGGCAAAGAGATAACCGCGCAGGTCGTTCCCCAGCGTACTTGCTACATTCATTACACCGCCGAGGCGCTCGAACCGCGCATGGACACGCTGAGAGAGAGCGACGCCGTGGTCGTGCTGGGCTGTGGAGGCGCCGTGCAGGTCGTTCGCATATTTACCGAACGCAAGGACATGGTCATGCCCATTTACACCGCGCTCGATACAATCGGCCACATGGACACCCTCGAGCCCGAGGCATTCTTCTACGAAGAGTGCAGCGAGTGCGGCAGGTGCATGCTCAACGATACCGGCGGCATCTGTCCCATGACGCTCTGTGCCAAGGGCCTCGTGAACGGGCCGTGCGGCGGCGCCAAAGACGGCAAGTGCGAAGTGGACAGGGACAGGGATTGCGCCTGGGAACTGATATACCGCCGCCTCAGCGCCCTCGGGCGGCTGGACGAGTTCAGGCGGATACGTCCGCCCAGGGATTACAGCAAGGCGGCCAAACCCAGGTCCCTCCGGATTGCCCCGCCGGCGTGAGGGGACGTTTGGGTTCAGTGCCTTTTCCCCGACAAAGTTACCTGCAATATCTTGAGGGATGAACAGGCGTGAAGAACGATTCACTTGCAATTTCAATTGCGTCCGGCAAGGGCGGCACCGGAAAGACCACCCTGGCGGTGAACCTCGCCGCCGTCGCCGGAGAGGTGACGCTGCTGGACTGCGACGTCGAGGAGCCGAACGACCACCTCTTCCTCGACGTTGAGTGGGGCGAGAGCAGGGAATCATGTGTGCCTTTCCCGCGCGTGGACACGAACCTGTGCACCGGCTGCGGTGAGTGCAGAAGGGTATGCCGCTTCAACGCCGTCGTGGTTCTCGGCAAGCAGCCCCTGATATATCCGGAGTTGTGCCACGGCTGCGGGGCCTGCTTCATCGCCTGCCCCGAGAAGGCGATTACGGAGGTGGACCGCGCCGTGGGCATCGTTGAGCGCGGGACCTTCCGCGAGATAGAGCTCGTTCACGGGCGGCTGAACATCGGCGAGGTTAAGGGCCCGCCGTTAATAGAGGCCGTCAAGGATGCCGCCGCGCACAACGGCCGTGCGGCAATCATCGACGCGCCGCCGGGCGCGGGCTGCCCCGCGGTGGAGGCCGTGCGGAACACCGACTACTGCGTCCTGGTCACCGAACCCACACCGTTCGGGATACACGACCTGGAGGTCGCCGTGGAAATGGCCCGGCAGTTGGGCGTGAAGCACGGCGTGGTGATCAACCGCTCCGACATCGGCGACGACCGGGCGGTGCGCTTTTGCGAGGAGAGAGGCATAACGCTGCTCGGACAGATTCCCTTTGACCGCGAGGCAGCCGAGGCATATTCGCGCGGCGAACTGCTCGTGGACGCGCTGCCGAAATACAGGGAGACATTCGGCGAACTATGGCAGAGCATAATAAAAGAAGCCCGAGGCGCCTGACCGTAATAAGCGGCAAGGGCGGCACCGGCAAGACCACCCTCACGGGCGGCCTTGCGGCGCTGGCGCAAAACGCCGTCCTGGCGGACTGCGACGTGGACGCGGCGAACCTGCATCTGTTGCTCGCGCCCGAGATAAACAAGAGAGAGAGGTTCTTCGCGGGATATAAGGCCGTCCTCAACCCCCAGGTCTGCACTGCTTGCGGGAAATGTGTTGAGATGTGCCGCTTTCACGCTATCTCAATGCCGCGGGAGAACGCGCCCCCCGTGATAGACGCGCTGGCCTGCGAAGGCTGCGGCGTCTGCCACGATATATGCCCCGTCGGCGCGATTACGCTCAAGGACGCCGACTGCGGCGAACTGTACGAGTCCGAGACGCGCTTCGGGCCCATGGTCCACGCGGAACTCGGCGTCGGCGGAGAGATGAGCGGCAAACTGGTCACCGCGGTGCGCAACCGTGCCGACGAGATAGCGCAAGAGAACGGCGCCGAACTGGTCCTTATCGACGGTTCCCCGGGACTGGGCTGCCCCGTCATTGCCTCCCTTACGGGCGTTGACGTGGCGCTGGTCGTCGCGGAGCCGTCCGTGTCGGGCTTCCACGACCTGGGCCGTGTGCTTGACCTTTGCAAGCATTTCGGCATCGACACGACCGTGGTCGTCAACAAGTGCGACATAAACCCCGATGTCACCGCGCAGATAAAGTCATCCTGCAGCGCCTCAAGGGTGGAGGTCAGCGGCGAGATACCGTTTGACAACGACTTCACAAAGGCGATGCTTGCCGGTAAGACCATCATCGAGTACAATAACTCGCCCTTGGCGGACCTGTTTCGCGAAATCTGGATGCGCGTTAAAGACCTGTTGACCGCCTGAGAGGAAGAACGCCGTGGCGGGGTACTCGGATATACTGCAGGAACATTTCAAGAACCCGCGGAACGTCGGCGAGATGGAAGACGCCGACGGCGTGGGCCGCGTCGGTGACCCGACGTGCGGCGACTACGTCGTCATCTGGATAAAAGTGAGGGATGAGCATATCTCGGAGATAAAGTTCAAGTGTCTCGGCTGTCCCGCGGCGATCGGCACCACCAGTATCTTTTGTGAAATGGTGCGGGGAATGCACGTTGACCGCGCGGCGGAGTTGAGCGACGAGGTACTGGAGGAGGCCGCCGGCGGCCTGCCGGAAGAAAAGAGGCATTGCTCCAATCTGGCCCCCGGCGCGCTGTACGATGCCATCGTCAACTACGTAACGCGCGAGGTGGCAAAAAGCGCCCGTACGGGCGGCGGAAAAGTGTGAAAGTAGTGCAGGGAACGGACCCCGGTTTGTGCCCTGCCTGTGGGTTTTTATTGTTGTACGTCTGATTTTGCAGAAGGATGGAGAACCATGCCTATCTACGAGTACAAGTGCGCAAAATGCGGCGCGGTTTCGGAAAGCCTCGTGAGAGAGGCTGGAGACGAACCAGAGAAGTGCCCGAAGTGCGGCTCCCGAAAACTCGAAAAGATAATGTCCGTCTCCTCCGTATCGGTAAAGAACGGCGGGACGGGGACAACCAGATGCGGACTCGGCTCGCCGTGCTGCGGAGCAGACCAGCCGTGCAGTACGCCTCCGTGTGAGAGTTAAAGCATGTGCGGGAAAACCAGGCGTTATGTTTACGGGCCCGTACCATCCAGGCGCCTCGGCAGGTCGCTGGGGGTGGACCTTGTGCCGTTCAAAATTTGCTCCTACGACTGCATCTACTGCCAGTTGGGTTCCACGACCACCAAGACCGTGGACCGGTGCCCGTATTTTCCCGTTGAGGCGGTAATTGCCGACGTGAAGGAGGCCCTGGACAGGGGCGTGAACGCCGACTACGTCACGATGTCCGGCTCCGGCGAACCGACGCTGCACAGCGAAATCGGCCGTGTGATAAGCGAAACCAAGAAACTGACGGACATCCCCGTGGTCGTCTTGACGAACGGCGGGCTTCTGACGGACCCCGACGTTCGGCGCGCACTATCGAAGGCGGACGTCGTCGCGCCCGACCTCGACGCAGGCAGCGAGGCCATGTTCAGTTACATAAACCGCCCGCATCCTTCGATATCCCTGGACAATGTCGTGAACGGGCTGGCGAAGTTCCGGGAGGAATACGCCGGTCGGATATGGCTGGAGGTCTTCCTCTTGGCGGGCATCAACACGGTCGAGGCGGAGATCGAGAGAATCAAGTCGCACATCGAGCGCATCAACCCCGATGAGGTACATCTCAATACCGTCGCGCGCCCGACCACGGAGGAATACGCCTGGCGGGTGCCGGATGACCAGATGCTGAAAATAAAGGAGTCATTTGGAGAAAGGGCGAAGGTGGTTTCTCCCTTCAAGCACGATGAACTCTCAACAGGCCGGGCCGTAAAGAAGGACGACGTGTTGGCGCTCCTGGCGCGACGGCCATGTACGCTTGAGGATATCGCCTCCGGCCTGGGCATACACCGCAACGAAGCGAGCAAGTATCTGTCGGCC
>QNCA01000144.1 GCA_003644325.1 Planctomycetota bacterium | reverse complement strand
GCCGCAAAATTTGATATAAGTTGGGTTTCATGTATAATTATGATGAGTCCGGCAGTCAGTGGCAGTGACCCGCCGGGCGCGTGACGCCCGGACCCGTAAGTGTGGAGGAGAGGCCCCGGTCGGTTTCCATCGCCCCGCATGTGTCGCGGCACGAGGCACAAGCGGGCGCTTTGCGAGCAAGAACTTTGTAGGAGCAATACGATGTCCAATGCCGGTGTGATGGAAGCGGCGCCAATGAGCGACGTGGAAGCCATAAAACATCTTCGGGAAAGTTACGACAGACTGAAGACCGAACTCGCCAAGAAAATAGTCGGGCAGGAATCGGTCATCGAGCAGTTGCTCATCTCCATCTTTGCCGGGGGGCACTGCCTGCTGGAAGGCGTGCCCGGCCTGGCCAAGACGCTTATGATAAGCAGCCTGGCGGAGGTGCTCTCGCTCGAGTTCAAGCGTATCCAGTTCACCCCCGACCTGATGCCCTCCGACATTGTCGGCACGGAGGTCATCAGCGAGGACAAGGCCACCCATCAGCGTCAGTTCAAGTTCCTCAAAGGGCCGATATTTGCAAACGTGATTTTGGCCGACGAGATTAACCGCACCCCGCCCAAGACGCAGGCGGCGCTGATGGAGGCGATGGAGGAGCGGCAGGTATCCGCCGGCGGCAGGCGCTTCCTCATGCCGGAGCCGTTCTTCGTGCTGGCCACGCAAAACCCCATCGAGCAGGAGGGCACCTATCCGCTGCCCGCGGCGCAACTGGACCGCTTCATGTTCAAGGTGTTCGTGGACTACCCCGACCGCATGGAGGAAGAAGAAATTGTGCGGGTGACGACGTCGCCCTACATGGCCGAGTTGACTAAACTTTTCGCGAAGGAAGAAATACTCGGATTGCAGCAGATCGTCCGACGGGTCAGGATATCGGACGAAGTGACGAAGTACGCCATTGATATCGTGCGATACAGCCGCATAAAGACCGACCAGGCGCACTGGTTCGCGCAGGAGAACCTCTCATGGGGCGCGGGTCCGCGAGCGGCGCAGTTCCTCATCCTGGGCGGCAAAGCCCGCGCTACCCTGTACGGCAGGTATGACGTCATGCCGGAAGACATTCGCGCCATCGTCCATCCGGTCATGCGCCACAGGCTGATATGCAACTTCTCGGCGGAATCCGAAGGCGTATCCACCGACCTGGTCATAAGCCAGTTGATAAAGGACGTGCCCTCTCCGGACGGATGGCACCTGCAGCACCAGAAAGAAAAGAAGAGAGGCTTTTTCGCCAGGCTGTTCGGCAAGTAGTACACCGTCAACCTTAACGCTATGGGTTGAATACTGTGTGAGGGCTTTAGCGAGGGGGGCAGACGCTGAGGAGGAGTCTCCCCGATGCATCGGGGGGACGACGGGAAAGGGTCTGACTCCCCGAGCGTACTGCGAACCCCCATCTTTAATCTTGACGGTGTAGTAGGAATAACAGCAGCGTTATAAAGAAGCCCCGAGTAAAATCGGGGCTTCTTCTTTCATGGTTGTGTCAGGCGTCAGGCCGTTCACAAACCCTGCCCCGCCCTCATTCGCTTGCGGGCCAGGGCGGCGATGCCCGCGACGCCCGCGCCGATAAGGATGATGGTTACAGGTTCGGGAACGATGCCGATATCAAGAGCGTCGATTTCAAGCAGGTCGGGATTGCCAAGAATGGTCCCCGTGCTGATGGGCTGACCAAAGAAGAAACTCGTTCCCGAATATTCGTCTATGAAGAAGACCGTCGTCGCCGTCAGCCCGTCGTAGAGAAATATCGTTGTGCCGTCGAAGAACTGGCCCGTGAAGTCTACATGCTCTGTGACTGCCCCCCACTCTTCTCTGCCAAGATAGATATAGTGCTTGACGCCGTCATCCACCAGAGAGAAAAGGGCGTAGTCTTCTCCAACGTCAAAAACTCCGTCGCCGTCGAGGTCCTGAACGGCAAGGGCATCTATGTCCATCACGTAGTTGAGGAAGATATCCACCTGAGTAAACCCATTTTCCGGACCTGGAACGGTATCATCCAGTCCCAGCGCCAGCGCCAGCGTTCTGGCGTCAACAAACTTCCACCCGCGCAGGTAGCCCTGCATGACGTTATAGTTTTGCTCGAAATACAGACCATCCGAAGAATAATAAGGTTCCCGGTAGAACGGGTCAGAGGGGTCTTCGGGGATGTGGAGAGTCCTGTCCGTATAGATGATGTCGCCCGGATGAACGTAACCATCATCCACCGAGATTATGGGGCGTCTCATTTGCTCGGAACCGCTAAAACCATACCACCCATAAGATATGTAGACATCGTTTCCGCACTGGTTTGTCCAATCCCAAGTGAGTTGGGGATCTTCAGGAAGAGGAGGATTGTGCGTTAACCACCCGCATACATACCCTATACTATCCTCGACCTCGGGACTGTTGTCGTATGCCGCAAGATTATAAAGGGTCGAACCACTGCTTTCTTCCACACCGAAGTCCTCTCCGGCGTGTTCAATGGACTCCCTGCCATAGCCATCGATTGCGATGATGTCATTAGGCGTACCCCGCGTGACGGAAAACCTCAGCAGCCTCTGGTCCGGTCCCGCTGTGAGCCAACGTGAGATGTCGTCCAGACCGTGAGAGAGGGCGTTTACGTTTACGTTCATGCTCTGGAAATCTGGGTGGATACATTTGAACGCCTCTCCACGGTTGTTAAGATACACTATTGCCGCGCCATCTGCTTCGGAACGCTGGACAAGTCCGCTGCCGCCATAAGGCGACAATCCATCGGACGCCAGAAGCGACGTCGCAAAGAAGTGTTCGCCGGAATAATGGAGGCGCTCCGGGGGCTCGCCGCCGCTTGCAGGCATTATCCCACCGCCGGGCGTACCGATGGACCCGGCAGGACTTCCATTGCCCGGGGCTTCACCGAAGTTGACGGAACTCCCGCCGAGCGCTTCGCTCTCGGTACCACAGGCGTACATCATATTGCCGCCGGAGGCATTGTAGAAGGACAGATGGGTCTTCCCGCCGCCGACCTCGATGGAAATTTCACGGCAGTCCATCCCGCCGACATCCACATCCTCGTAAACCCAGCCGTCCTCCGTGAGCGTGGCTACGCGAGGGTGATAGACGGACGGTATGGCGGGACGGTCCACGTCCGGCGTAGGCGCCTTGGGGTAGGCCACGACCAGTTGTCCCGACTCGTCCAGGGCCACGGAAGCCTCTTCAAGCAGGTTGGTGTCCATAATTTCCTCTTGCCATGACCCGTCTCGCAGGAAAAAATGGCGCAACTCCGGCTGCGCGTATTTTTCGTTTTGCAATGTAACAATATGTGGCACATCATTTCCATCCAGGATAATGGCGGGCTTGGAATACCATCCTGATTTCTCAATCTCAAGCGAAGCCACCATCTCGAGGACCCACTCATCGCCTTCCCGGTAGGCATATTTTAGCACATTATTTAGTCTTTCTTCGCTCTCCCAGGCGTAAGCAATGTGCGGCCTGCCCAAAGAATCGAACGCGAGTGAATCCTTGGAAAGATAACGCGAGCCCCCACCGGGATATTCGTCGGGCTGGACGACGGTTTCGCTCCAGGTGCCCCCGACCCTTTCGGCATAAAGTATTTTCTCGTAACCGCCGTACGCCGCCGCGGGCACTCCGTCCCTTATGCGGAGGCAGTAATCGGGATTCGCCTCTTGACCGATTCCCGTGTCAGTATGAGTCCAGGTGCCGTTGTTGCATTCGAACCATCTGATACGTTCTTCATGGTACTTCCTGTCACCGCCTACGATCCTGGGCTGGTCGTCGGAGTCCAGGGCGATTGAAACTCCACAGGGCTTAGACTTGCGCTGAACTAGAGCGTTATTCCATCCCGTTTCACTTTGCGTCGAATAGTGTGTATCACTGAAGTAACCGAGGTATTTAGCATCGTATGCGGTGTGCGGATTGCCGTTGCTGTCCAGCGTGAGCGACGGATGAAGTCCTGCATTGCCGTACCAGTCCACGGTTTCTACCTGCCAGTCCATCGAAAGGGCGACTTGCGACGCGGCGAGAAAAAGAACGACCGCCATTGATAATTTCAGTGCCTTTCTCATTGCTCCATCCTCCAGAAGAGTGTTTCAAAGGTTTACCCGGGCGGGACTTCGGCGCTTGTCTTGCCCTTTCCTGTTCGCCCGCTTTCCTGCTTTCTGCTATCTTGACCTGTGACCTTTTACCTGTTTTCACTCATCCCGCATCGCTCATCCCGGCGCTACGCGGTGCGGACGCGGAGCAGCGCCGGCGCTGCTATGCCCTGCTTTTTCAGGCGCACGAGCAGCAGGCGCTTTGCCTCCATCGAGAGCGCCTTTACCGAGCGCACGCTGATGTCGAGGAATGAGGCTATGTCGTCATAGCGCATCCCTTCGAGATATTTCATGATGATGACGGTGCGGTGCCGCTCGGGCAGGGCCTGAATCTGCCGGTAGACGACCGTGTCTTCTTCGCGCTCGGCGACGTGCGCCAGGGGGCCTTGCACGACCTCCGCTGCGTGCTGGACAGCGGCGGTATGCGCGGCCACGCGGCGCTGCCTGTCGCGCAGGAAGTTCTTGCTCAGGCCCGAGACGATACGCTTCAGCCAGCAGCCGAACTTTCCCGGGTCGCGCAAGTCCGGCAGCATCTCGTACGCCATCACAAAGGCGTCCTGCGTCATGTCGCGGGCGTCCTCGCGGTTGCCCAGTATCGAGAGCGCCACGGCAAACGCAGCGTCTGAATACTTTTTGACCAGTTCTCCGTATGCCTCCGTGTCACCTTTCTCCGCTATCCTCCGGATGATTCCGGTGACATCGCAGTTCATAGGTCCCTCCGGTTATTGTGTTTCGCGGTTGCTTTGCCCGGTAACGGTCGCCGGCAGCGAGCGTCTGACCCGTTGCCGGCGCTCCCATCGTTTCCATAAGTAATGACACCGGCCAGGGGGGAGGGTGCTAAAAAAAAATCGGGGAAAAGTGAATTTTTTTGAAAAAACTTTTACTGCCGGGAATTGCCACTTGTAAGTATCGAAAATAATGACAGTTACAGTAACAGTTCCTGAAGGCGTGCAGAAAATGGGCAAAAAGGGAGGCGTACCAAATGGTGCACTTTTGTTAGGGGGAATGGCGGATAATGTGCGATATGTTTAGGTCGGATAGGGGGTTAGGGACGTGGGATTTT